>JBGQLU010000006.1:0-50776 GCA_041500265.1 Acidobacteriota bacterium
AGCCGCATCTGGCCCTCGCGGGAATCCCTGCGCTACCTCGAGATCTATATCGGGGGGACCGGCGCGCAGTTCCCCGTGCTCCACTACGACGGGCTGCACACGCACGCCTGGCTCATGCAGGTGTACGGGACCAAGCGATACGTCGTGTACCCGCCCGAACAGACGCCGTACATGTACCCGCGCACGGGGGTGGAGTCGAACAAATCGTCGATCCCGGATCTCGAGCGGCCGGACCTCGATCGCTTCCCGCTCTTCGCGAAGGCGACACCGACCGTCTTCGATCTCCATCCCGGCGAGTCGCTGTTCGTCCCCTCCGGGTGGTGGCACACGGTGAAGATCCTGAGCCCGTCGATCACGATCTCGGTCAACGCGGCCAACCGCCCGAACTGGACGGCCTTCGTCGCCGACTGGGTGGGATCGAAGCGCGAGGGGCGCGGGAACGCCTACTGCAACGCGCTCCAGGCGTACCTCGTCGTGTTCGGATGGGCGCAGTCGCTCATCGGGCGGGCTACGGATTGGTCGTACGTGCTCTGACCGGAGGCGCCGCCGCCGGCTCCCGCGGCCCGCAGGAGACCACCTCGGCCCGGCCGTCCTTCGTGAGCAGGCCGGTCGTCCGATCCTCCTCGCGCTTCAGCAGCAGCAGATTCACGAAGGGGCCGAGTGGATTCGATCCCTCCTTGAAGCGGAAGCAGACGGGGTCGTAGCCAGCCTCGAACTCCTCCCGCAGGTAGTGGGTCGTCGGCGCTTTTTCGAACCCTTCGCCGGAAGAAAAGATCAGGAGGGGCTCCCGCCGCGCGACGTAGTCGTAGTCGAACGAGACATGACCCGCGATCGCATGGGTCTTTCGCTTCCGACCTTCGACCGCGATGTGCCGGTCGGTCAAGCCCAGCATGTCGATGACAGGAAGCTCCGAATAGTAAGAGAGAGCGCCGTTCGGGTGGGTGGCGATCAGCGTGTCCGCCGGGAGCGAGTCGTGGAACCAGAGGCCGATGTCATGAAGGCCGTCGATCATCGACGTCCATCTCTCGATGAACGGGAGGATCCTCGGATGCGACCAGGAGGTCCCGAACTGGAGGGCCGCGACGAGCGCCACCAAGGCGATCGCCACGCGTGAGCCCGGCCGCAACGCCCCCCCGCGCCACGCAGCACTCCACGCGATCGCCAGCGCCACGGCGGTCGCCGCGACGGCGGGGACGAGGAGGCGCCACGCGGGCATCCAATCCCCACCCGCGAGCACCGCGAAGAAGGCGAAGGTCGCGGCGGCGAGGCCGGCGAGGCGCCCGGTCCGCGCGGGCCCGCCGGTCGTCGACGAGGCGCTCGCCGCGCCTCCCCCCGCGATCACGGCCGCGCCCAGGACCAACCACGAATCGTTCGCGATCACGAACTCGATCAGGTAGGCGAGGCCCTCCTTGAGCTGGAGCGCGGGGGACAGCCCCATCTTCGCGCTGATCGTGTTCGGGATCCAGGCGCCGTAGTACGAGACCCGCCAGGCGACCCAAGGTCCGACGGCGATCGCGTAACCGGCGGCCCCCAGCGCGACGGCCCGCAGCCCGTCGCGCACGGGACGAGTGTCCCAGAGGATCCACGCCGCGAGGGGACCGGCGATCAGCACTCCCTCCGGCCGGGTCATGGTTGCGAGGGCGGCGAGCAACCCCGCCGCCAGCCAGGACCGGCGAACCGCGGCCAGGAGAGCGCTCATGCACAACAGGACGAACAGGCTCATCTCCATGCCGCTCGACCCCCATGCGGCGAGGCCGCTCGACGAGCCCAAGAGCAGGGCCGCGATCAGTCCCGTGGGGACGTCCGACCTCGCGCCCTCGGCGGATCCGGACGCGAGCAGGTAGACGACCCAGAGCGTCACGAGGGACGCGATCGCCCCCAAGGCTCTCGCGGCGGTCGGGATATCGAGTCCCGCCCACCGGCGGCAGCCGGCGAGCAGCACCATCCACAGGAAGTCCGAGTACCCCTCGACGCGCTCGCGAGGGTTGAACACGGCTCCGCGCCCGAGCGCGAGGTTCCGGGAGTACCGGAAGGTGATGAAGGCGTCCTCGGCCGTCACCCTCAGGGCGTACTGATGCGCGAGCGCCAGGAGGGCGATGAGCGCGGCGATCACGAGAAAACCGCGTCTTGCGGATCGCTCGTCCTGGAGCTGAGGCCACGCCAGCACGGTGAGGACCAGGATCGCCAGGAAGAGCCCGGCTGCGACAACGAAGCTTACGTTGAGGATGGCGGCGTCCCCCGAACGATGGCGGCGGGCGGAGCGTACGCCCGGGCCCCGAGGTGGTCAACATGCCCTCGGGGGGTTCTTGACCTGGCGTTCGGGCCGCTGGAGGATGAGCCGGATGAAGTTGCCTCACGTCCTCGCGGCGTCTCTTTGTCTGGTCGCCCTGCTCCACGCGCGCAGCCTCACCCACGGGCTGACGTGGCCGGCGTTCAACGTCCAGTTTCGCGAGATGGCCGGGGCGCAGGCGCTCCTCGACGGCGACGGCGGGGTGGATCCGTGCTACAGGGGCGAGTCGGCCTGGTACAACCCGATGACGGGCTGGGTCCTCGCCGCCCTGAGCCGCGTCGTCTCCGCGCCTCTGCCGTCGCTCACCGTCTCGCTCGGGCCTTGGCTGAATCTTATCGCCCCGATCGGCTTCTACCTGCTCGTAGCGGCGCTCCTCGAGCCGTGGACGGCGCTCGCGGCGCTCGCGGCGTTCCTGTTCCTCGCCCCGATCGGATTCCCTTTCTACGACGCGGCGTCGTATTCGCCGTGGCTCGCTCCGGAGAGCTGGGGCCAGGGGATCTTCTACCTCGCGCTGCTGGCCCTGCACCGGGAGGAGCGGAACGGGGCGAGCGCCTCCTCGGCTCTCGTCAACGGCGTCCTGCTCGGGCTCGTGTTCCTCGTTCACACCTCGCCCGCGATCGTGCTCGGCGCGGTCGTGGTCGCGGTCACCGCCGCCCGAATCGCCACCGCGGGGTCCGCCCGGCCTGCGCTCGCGCGGCTGGCGGTCGTGCTGGGCGCGGCGCTGTTGACGAGCGCACCGGTGGTCGCGAGCGTCGTCGGACGGTATGGGCTGCGCACGGTCAATCGCTTCCCCTCGCAGTCTCCGAATCCGCTGTTCGGCTCGATTCGGGCGCTGTCGACCGCGCTTCTGATCCGGACGCCGATCGCGGTCGCCGTCCTCGCCTTCGGCTGGCGTCTGGCACGACGCCCGGCCTCGGTCCCTCGCGTCCTCAAGGCCTGGATCGTGGTCTCGGTGGCGTTCCTCGCGTGGGTGGGCGGCGTGGTCGCCGCGCGGCGCTCCGGCGCTGCGTGGTTTCCCGCTCCGCCGGTTCCGCTGTTCCACTTCCTGTTCTCCACGATGGCTCTCGTTTCGATCGGCTTCGGGATCGTGGTGACGGACGTCGCGTCGTGGGTTTCGGCGCGGATGGAACGCATGGGGAGGGCGGTCGCGCCGGAGGCGATCGTGGCGGGGGCTCTCGCGGTGGTCCTGGCGGTCGCGGCGCCTTTCTACCTGCGCCGCCCGGATGCCGCCGAGGTCCTGGACGAGGCGCGCACGATCCAAGAGGTGATGCCCGGCGACCTCTATCGATGGATGCGCGAATCCGCGCGCCCCGACGACGTCGTCCTGTGCACGGACGCGGAGAGCCTGTTCGTCGTGGCGCCGGCCGGACGGAAGGTCGTCGCCACCAATCGCTATTTCTCGAACCCGTTCGTGGACTGGGAGGCGCGCGATCGCGACCGCAACGCGATGATGGACGCGCTCCACGCCGGGAACGTTCGCGCCTACGACGCCCTCGCCGCCCGCTACGACGTCCGCTTCATCGTCGTCGCCGACGGACTGAACGACGACTTCCGCAAGCTCGCGGGCATCTCCCTTCCGCGCGTGCCCGCGCTCATTCCCGCGGATCTGGAGGGGCGCCCGGGATTCGAGCGGGTCTATCGCGACGCGAGGTACTCGGTCTTCCGCCGCGACCTCAGGGGAGGACCTTCCCGATCATCGTCCGCGCCTCGGGGGGAAGGGGAACGTCCCGCTCGCCTTCCTTGAAGTCCTCGCGCTTTCCTCTCTCGAACAAGATCACCTCGATCGTGTCGGTATCGGGATCGGCGAGGAAGATCGCGACGGTGCGCCCTTCTTCCCCACGCTTGCTCCCGAGGACGTAGAACACGCCCTCGTCGTACATCAGGCGCCCGGTGTCCTGCATGGCGGCCTCGAACCCCGCGAGCCTGGGGCCGAGCAGCGAGGCGAGCCTCGGCTTCAAGATCGATGACGACCAAAAGTCCGTGGGGCCCGGGGCGGCGCCGGCCCACCGCGCGAGCTCGTTTAGGGGATCGTCGCCGAAGCCGCCGGCCGGAACGCCCGCCGTGGCGCAGCCCTCGAGCTTCTTGCCGTCCAGCTCGACGTGCGCCTTGAAGCTCCTGATCTCTTCCGACATGGAATCCACGCAGCGTCCCGGACCGATCGTCACGGCGAGGGTCGAGACCTTGGGCTTCTCCAGCTTCGTCGCGTAGACGATCGTGCCCTGCGCCGTGCGGAGCGCGGAGTAAGGGTAGCTTCGTCCCTTGGGCAGCTCGGGGGAACGGAAGACGATGGCCCCGGGCCGGATCTCGATCTCCCAGAAGGGCTCGTTCCCGCTCGCTACGAAATCCCCGTCGAAAACCGGTACGCCGCAGGACGGGCCTTCCGCTCCGGTTCGCAGTCGCACGAGCGCATCGACCGCGAACGATCTCCCGTCGCTCGAGGGCGCGCCGCGGAGCTCGACGTAAGCGGGGCGCGCGGAGCTCGGGATCTCGCCGGTTGCGCCCGTCAGCGTCATCGCTCGCGGCTCGGGAGCGCCGCAGGGGCGGAACGACAACCCGCGGCCCGCCGCGACCACCTCGCCCCGTGCCGGCGCCCCGGCGGGGCCGGCGTGCG
The DNA here is from genome assembly GCA_041500265.1 of Acidobacteriota bacterium. GTDB lineage: Bacteria > Acidobacteriota > Polarisedimenticolia > Polarisedimenticolales > DASRJG01 > DASRJG01. The sequence goes on from JBGQLU010000006.1 coordinate 4,902, forward strand.
CGGTCCCGACCGCGGTTGCCGGCGGAGCCGGAGGGACCGAGGGGCCGCCGCATCCGGAAAGCGCCGCGAGAAGCGTCACGGCGGCCATGGGAGAACAGGTGGCGTTCATAACGCCTGGTCATTATGTCTCGCGAGAGGGGACGCGCCCACGCCCCGCGCCGCCCCGTCCCCCGAGGCGGCGGAATCGCGTGGCGCGCCGCGAAAGATGCGCCTACGGTCAGGAAATCGATTCTCACGGGATTCGATCCGAAGATTCACGCGGCGCCCTGAGTCGCCGCGTCCGGGGGGGCGCTACGCCGACCCACTCCTCGGCGGAGCGCCCCCGTTTCTTCCATAATGCCGGTTCGATGCAAGACCAGCTCTTTCCGCACCTCCGCGCCTTTCTCGACCGGCTCCGCCAGGACGACGAGCTCGTCACGATCGAAGCCCCCGTTTCCGCGCGACTCGAGGTCGCCGAGATCCACCGTCGCGTGATCGCCGCGGGGGGGCCGGCGCTCCTGTTCACCAACGTCGAAGGAGCGGAGGTCCCGCTCGTCACCAACCTCTTCGGCACCGCCCGGAGGGCCGAACTGGCCTTCGGCCGTCGCCCCGAGCGTCTGATCCGGCGGCTCGTGGAGGTCGTGGAGACGATCGTGCCGCCGAGCCTCGGGAAGCTCTGGGGAGCGCGGGACCTCGGAGCGGCGGCGCTCAAGGTGGGGGTGAAATCGCGATCGAAGGGGGCCGTGAGCGAGGTCGTCTCGGCGGACGTCCGGCTCGACCGCTTTCCCGTGCTGACGACGTGGCCGGAAGACGGCGGCCCGTTCGTCACCCTGCCGCTCGTGTACACCCGCCATCCGGAGGACGGATCGTCGAACCTGGGGATCTACCGCCTGCAGGTTCACGACGCGCGGACGACCGGCATGCACTGGCAGATCGGCAAGGGGGGCGGCTTCCACTATGCGGTCGCGGAGGCGAGGGGGGAATCCCTGCCGGCGACCGTCTTCCTCGGCGGCCCGCCGGCGCTGATCCTCGCCGCGGTCGCGCCGCTCCCCGAAAACGTCCCGGAGATGCTGCTCGCATCGTTGATCGCCGGGGAGCGTCTGTCCACGTGCCCGGGGCCGGGGGCGCACGCGCTGGTCGCGGAGGCGGAGATCGCGCTGATCGGATCGGTGCCGCCCGGAAAGCGGCGCCCCGAGGGACCGTTCGGGGACCACTACGGGTACTACTCGCTGCAGCACGACTACCCCGTCTTCGAGATCTCCCACATCGCGCGAAGGGCGGACGCAATCTACCCGGCGACCGTCGTCGGCAAACCTCGCCAGGAAGACTTCTTCATCGGCAACCTGTTGCAGGAGCTGCTCTCGCCCCTCTTCCCGCTCGTGATGCCGGCGGTCGTGGACCTCTGGTCGTACGGCGAGACCGGCTACCACTCCCTCGCGGCCGCGGTCGTGAAGCAGCGTTACGCCCGGGAGGCGATGGCGTCGGCGTTCCGGATCCTGGGCGAGGGGCAGCTCTCGCTGACGAAGTTCCTGATCGTGGTGGATCGCAAGACCGACCTCCGGGACTTCAAGGGGGTCCTGACCCACCTCCTGGAGCGGACGCACCCCGAGACCGACCTGTTCGTGTTCTCGAACGTCGCGATGGATACGCTCGACTACACCGGCCCGTCGGTGAACGAGGGATCGAAGGGGGTCTGGCTCGGGCTCGGCGACGCGGTGCGGGACCTCCCGCGCGAATTTCGTCCCGCGGTCGATCCTCCGCTGGGGGTGCGGGACCCGCGCGTCTTCTCTCCCGGGTGCCTCGTGGTCGGAGGGCCGGCGGTGTCCACCGAGCCGGGGGCGGCGGTGCGCTTCGCCGAGCACGCGGCGTTCGACGGGTGGCCGCTCGTCGTCGTCAGCGACGAGCCGGCCCGGGCGTCGTCCTCGCCGATGAACTTCCTCTGGACGACGTTCACGCGATTCGAGCCGGGAGCCGACATCCACGCCCGATCGAAGCGGATCGTGCGGAACCACGTGGCGTATTCGGCCCCGGTCGTCATCGACGCCCGGCGGAAGTCCGGTTTTCCCGACGAGCTCTACGCCGACGAGGCGACGGCGGCCAAAGTCACCGCCCGCTGGAAGGAGTATTTTCCCGGCAGGGAGGTCGAGATGGGAGACTCCGCCAAGGCGCATCTGGACTGATCCCGGAATCCACCTTTGCCGTGGCGGCGTAGAACCTCGTGGGGGCACGAGAGAGGACCATGCGAAAGATCGACGTTTCCGCTCTGATTCTCGCCACGATCGGGCTCGCCGCGGGGTGCGGCGGGAGCGACGCGGCACCCGCCGGGACGCGCGCCTCCGCACCCGCGACGGCAAAGACCGAGATCGCCACCTTGGCCGGCGGCTGCTTCTGGTGCACCGAATCGGCGTTCGACGATCTGCCGGGCGTCATCGAGGCGATCCCCGGATACACCGGGGGCGACAACGTGAACCCCACGTACGAAGAGGTCTCGGCCGGCGGAACGGGCCAGTTCGAATCGGTTCAGGTCCGCTTCGACCCGGCGAAGATCACCTACGCGCAGATCCTGAACGTCTTCTGGCGTCAGATCGACCCGACCGACGACAGTGGGCAGTTCGCGGACCGCGGCTTGCAGTATCGAGCCGCGATCTTCGTCCACGACGACGAGCAGCGGCGCATCGCGGAGGCGTCCAAGGCGGCGCTCGACAAGAGCGGCTGGTTCGATAAGCCCGTGGCGACGCTGATCCTGCCCGCGGGCAAGTTCTATCCGGCCGAGGAGTACCACCAGGATTACCACAAGAAGCACCCGGTGGAATACAAGGCCTACAAGTGGGGCTCGGGGCGCGAGCCGTTCATCGAGCGGGTCTGGAAGGACAAGCCGCCGATCCGCCCGTACGTGAAGCCGGGCGACGCGGAGCTGCGCAAGATGCTCACCCCGCTCCAGTACGAGGTGACGCAGCACGAGGCGACCGAGCCGGCGTTCCAAAATCCCTACTGGGACAACCACGAGCCGGGGATCTACGTGGACGTCGTCTCGGGGGAACCCCTCTTCAGCTCGTTCGACAAGTTCGACAGCGGCACCGGCTGGCCGAGCTTCACGAAGCCCCTCGACCCGAACGCCGTGGTCAAGAGGTCCGTGCCCGAGTGGGGCACCGGGACCTCGGAGGTGCGGAGCCGTTATGCCGGCAGCCACCTCGGGCACGTCTTTGCCGACGGGCCGGCCCCGACCGGGCAGCGGTACTGCATGGACAGCGCCTCGCTCCGGTTCATCCCAGCGAGCCGGCTCGAGGCCGAAGGGTACGGAGAGTACGTGAAGCTCTTCCGGAAACCCGGGCTTTGATTCGAACGCCGCGGCTCGAGCTGATCTCCTGCGATCTCGAGACGCTCCGCGCGATCGCCGCGGGACGGGAGGCTCTGGCCGCGCATCTGGGGGTCGCGATCCCGGACGGGTGGCCCGAATTCCCCGAGGCCTACCGGCACGCCCTCGAGCTGCTCGAAGAGGACCTGGACGTCGGGGGATGGTGGACCTACGTCTTCGTCGCGCGTGGAGAAGCCGCGCTCGTCGGCTCGGGGGGGTACAAGGGAAAGCCCGACGTCGACGGCGCCGTGGAGATCGGCTACGAGATCGCCCCCGCGTTCCGACGCCGGGGGTTCGCGACCGAAGCGGCCGAGGCGCTGGCTCGCTTCGCCTTCACCGACCCGGACGTGTGCACGGTCCTCGCGCACACGCTCCCCCGCAGCAGCGCATCGACCCGCGTCCTCGACAAGATCGGGATGCGCCATGACGGGATCGCCGAGGACCCCGAGGACGGCACGGTTTGGCGCTGGCGTCTGGACCGGACCTAGCCGCCGGCGCGCTCGCGGGCGAGCAATCCGAGCAGCACGGTGTCCTGCAGCTCGCCGTTCACGTCGTACCGCTCGCGCAGGTACCCCTCCCGCTTGAAGGAGAGCTTGTCGAGCAGACGGAGCGAGGCCTCGTTGCGCGGATCGACGTCGGCCTCGAGCCGCCGGAGCGCAAGGTCGAAGAACGCGTGGCGGAGCAACACCGGTAGCGCCTCGCTCATGTACCCGCGCCGCCAGTATGGGCTCGCGAGCGCGTAGCCCAGCTCCGCGCGGCGGTGGGTCCAGTCGAGCCAGGCCAGCGTGCAGGTGCCGACGACGGCGTCGTCCTCGCGGAAGGCCAATCCCCATTGGAACAGGGTCCGGGACGCCGCGAGCTTGCCGATCTCCTTGACCAGCTCCTCGGCCTCGGAAAGCTCCCGCATCGCCGGCCGGCTCCAGTAGCGCATGGTCTGAGGATCGGAGAAGATCGCGAAAACTGCCTGAATATCGCGGGTTTCCAGGGCGCGCAGCCGGAGCCTTGGGGTTTCAAGCGTGGGAAGGGCAGCGGAGTTCGGGAGCATCCCGGCGAATTGTAGCGGGCCGAGACTGGCGCCGGCGTGAGAGGTTTGACCCCCGCCGGGGTTCAAGGAGGGTGAGGAGGCAAGGGTGGCGAGCGTGGCGGAGATCTTCGACCGGCATCACACCGCGGTCTTCGCGTACCTGCGGCGCCGGGTCCGGAGCGTGGCCGACGCCGAGGATCTCTGTCAGGACGTCTTCCTGAGGGCCCACAGAGCGCTTCCGCGCTACGTCTCGACGGGGCGCGACGCCGCCTGGGTCTTCCGGATCGCCCGCAATGTCCTCCTGAACTTCAAGCGGGGCGACGCACGCGCGCCCCAGCCGGTCGAATCGGCCGAGCCGGACACGATGTCCGCGGGGTCCGTGGCGAGCTCGGAGCAGACGATCGACCTCGGCCGCGCCCTCGATGAGCTGCCCGAGCAGGACGCGGATGCGTTCCTGCTGCGCGAGGCGGGCGGGCTCGGCTACGACGAGATCGCGGCGGTGACCGGAGCGACGCCGGATGCCGTCCGCAACAGGATCTTCCGCGCACGCATGGCTCTCCGCACGGCCCTGGGTGCCGCGCGTCGCATGTCGAGGTGATGCAATGACCGACAACGATCTCGAGCTCCTCTCGGCTTACTTCGACGGCGACCGCGTCGATCCGCGGCGCCTCGTCGATGTTCTCGAGAATCCCGACGCGATCGACGTACTCCGAGACTTTGCCAAAGTGCGCGCGGAGGTGATGGTCGAGGCGCTCCCTCGCGAAGCTTGGGTCCGGCAGACGCGCGCCCGGCTTGACGCGCTCGGAGGCGGAAGCCTTTGGAGACGCTGGGTCCCGATTCCCGCGCCGGCGCTCGTGGCGGCGGCGGTCGTGATCGCTGCGATCGGGGTGTGGACGCTGCGGCCGTCGATGCCGGTGCACCCGGAAGACAAGCCGCCCGTGCCGACGCGCGTGGTGGCGTTCGTGGAAGGACAAGACTGGGGGAGGATCTAGAAATGACGAATCGAATGAAGCTCTCGATCGCGTGTGCGGCTCTGGCGGCTGTGCTCACCGCGACATCGTCGCGTGCCCTCGAGCCCGGACAGAAAATTGCGGCAACGCTCATCGGCGTCGCCACGCAGAAGTCCAAGGGCGTGTATGGACCCGTCGGCGACAGATCCTCGAGCGGGGGGGACGTCGCCGAAGGCGAGACTGCCCGAGCGTTCGTGGCGTACGGCGTCTTGGACGACATGACGTTCGCGCTGAAGGACACTTCTGCTCACGCCTGCGGGAGCATCCCAAGCGGCGAACGCACGATCGACTACGCCGCCAGCCTGGCCAAAGACGCGGCGTTCATCTGGACCGCTGAGATGCGGGCGCTTCCGTCTCCCATCGGGAAGGTTGCGCTCGAGGTCAAGTGGGAGAAGTGGAGCCGCGTGGGGACAGGAGCTCTCACTCAGGTGACGGGGGACACCCGCCGCATCGAGATGTTCGAGGGGAACCGAACCATTCTCGACGTCCTGTCTTTCGACCCCCCTTTCACCGACTTCTCCTACAGCAACCTCCAGATCGCAGTCGAAGCGAAGATCGTCGAGGACCCAGCGCTCGCCGCCGAGAAGCTCGCCTACGATCTCTGGGTCGAGCACGTCGACGCCAAGGGGCAGACGACACGTCGCCACATCGAAGCCGTCGGCTCGCAGGGCGAAGCCGTAACCGTCCGATCCGAGCCCCTTCGTTTCCCGGTGCCGAACGTCCGTTTTGCCGACGGAACGGGTTTCGACGCGATCCTGGAGCTGACCGGGTATTTGCGGGGTCGGATCCAGACCGACGGCTCGGTTCGAATCGATCTTCAAGCTGGACGGTGGACAGGGGTGACGCGAGCCGGGGAACCGCGCCGCGGAGGGATCGGAGATGGAGGGAAGAAGGTCGTGACGATGAATCCGGGGGAAACGGTGCGGCTTACGCTGCCCGTACCGACGGGCGGGACGGGGATCTATCTCTCGACCGACGCGAAGGGCAATGTGCCGACGCCGGTCCGGCCGGACAACCTCTTCACGATCAACAACAAGACGTACTACGCGGGCTCGCAGGACTCGCTGATCCTCACCGTCAACCGCGTGCGCTAGAAGGTCACCCCGACGACCACAGGAACCAGGCCGTAGCTCGCCTGATCGTCGAAGTTGTCGAGGTACGAGGCCTCGAGGAACACCCGCTTCCACCGGTATCCGATGCCGGCGTGGGCGTACCCCGCGGTGCCGACGATCTTGATCTGGGTGCCGCCGGGATAGCTCCCGTGCACGGCGACGAACTGGCTGCCGCCGAAGCCGACGCCGACGAAGAGGTAGAACGGCCCCGGCCCGCCTCCGAAGCGGGCGGAGTAGTCCATCTCACCCCCCCAGCCGTAGCCGTCGTCGATCCCCGACTTGCCGCGGAGTCCGCCGGCCCAGACGGCGGCGCGGACGCCGTGATGGGACTCGTCGGGGTAATAGAACCCGCGCAGGATCGCGTACAGCCCGAGGTCGTTCGTCTTCGAGAGCGTGGCGGCCGGGACGAGCGGACCGAGCCCGAAGCCGACCCCCTTCGATTCCGGAAGCGTGGGCGCGGTCGCCGCCGTCGCCGCGACCCCCACCGTCGAGGCGAAGAGCGCGAGAGCGAACAATGCGAGGGCGAGGGTTCGGCGAAGAGTCATCCCGGGAGTGTAGCCGACGAGGAAAATCTCCCCTTGCGATGCGGGCGCGTGCGTGCATAATGATGCGTCATGCAAAAAGAATGCATCGCGCTGGCCTTCTCCGGCGGGCTCGACACTTCGTACTGCGTCGTGCGCCTCACGGCCCTCGGCTGGGACGTCCACACCGTCCACGTGGACACCGGTGGGCACGACCCCGGCGAGATCGCCGCGATCGGCGAGAGGGCGCTTCTACTCGGGGCCGTCCGGCACCACGAGGTGGACGCGCGTTCCGCCGTGTACGACCGGTTCGTGAGGCACCTGATCCGCGGCAACGTCCTGCGGGGCGGCGTCTACCCGCTCTCCGTCGCGGCCGAGCGCACGCAGCAGGCGATCGCGGTGGCCGAGGCGGCGCGCGCGATCGGAGCCCGCGCCGTGGCCCACGGCTCGACCGGCGCGGGGAACGATCAGGTGCGGTTCGACGTCGCGTTCCGCGTGATCCTCGGGGACCTCCCGATCGTCGCGCCGATCCGGGACGAGGGGATCACCAGGACCGCCTCCGCGGCCTACCTGCGCGAGCGCGGATTCGACGTCGATGCGGGGAGCCGGACGGTGTCCGTCAACGCCGGCCTCTGGGGGACGACGTACGGCGGGGGGTGGACCCACGATCCGTGGGAGGGCCCGCCGCAGGCGTTCGTCGATCCCCCCGCGGGGGCGCCCGCCCCGCGCGAGGTCGTGCTGTCCTGGAGCGACGGTCTTCCCGTGGCCCTGGACGGCGTGCCGCTCGCGGGGTGCGACCTCGTCGCGGCGCTCGGCGCGTTGACCCTCGCCTACGGCGTCGGGCGGGGGATCCACGTGGGCGAGACGGCGCTGGGCATCAAGGGGCGAATCGGATTCGAGGCGGGCGCCGCCGTCGTCCTGATCGCGGCGCACCGCGAGCTCGAGAAGCTCGTCCTCACCAAGTGGCAATCGTTCTGGAAGGACCAGCTCGCCGGGTTCTACGGCGATCGCCTTCACGAAGGGCAGGCGCTCGACCCGGCGCTCCGCGACGTCGAGGCATTCTTCGCATCGACGCAGAAAAAGGTCGCGGGGGACACCCGCGTGCGGCTCGCCCCCGGGCGCTTCCAGGTCGTCGGCGCGCGCAGCCCCCATGCCCTCTTCGATCCCGAGGTGGCGGTGTACGGCGAGGAGAACAGGCTGTGGTCGGGGGACGACGCTCGCGCCTTCGCGCGGATCGCCGCCATCCCGTCCCTGCTCGCCTCCCGCGGCGGCGCCGGATCATGATCCCGACCCGCCGCGTCACCCTCGACCGGATCGCCTCGTCCACCCGGAACGCCCGGCTCGCCCGCGAGGTATTCGTCGGCCCGGAGATCGTCGCCGAGGAAGGGTACGTGGTCGCCGTCCGGATCCTCGACGACAAGGCGACCTATGCGAGCGTCGAGGATCCCGGCGGCCGGATGATTCCGCTTCGCGCCGGAGACCTCCTCGCCGGGACGCTCGGCTCCCGCCGCGCGCTTCGCGGCTACGCGGGGGTCGTCCCGGAGTCGATCGCCCCCGGGGACGTACTCGACGTCCTGAATCTCGGAGGGGTCATCGGGCGCTGCACCTCCACCCATCCCGAGCTCGGCGCGCCGCTGCGGGCGGAAGTCCTCGGCGCGGTGCTCGTCTTCCCGGAGCTGGGGGACCGCATCGGGCGCCCCGCGCACATCCGCGACCACGCGATCCCTCCGGCCGACCGGCTGGCCTGCGGCGTTCCCGTCGTGTACGTCGCCGGGACCTGCATGAGCGCCGGCAAGACCGCCGCCGCGACCGAGCTCGTCCGCGGGTTGGCGCGCGCCGGGCGGCGTGTCGCCGCGGCGAAGCTGACCGGTGTTGCCCTGATGCGGGACACGCTGGCGATGACCGACGCGGGCGCCGTGCTGGCGGCCACGTTCAACGACGCCGGGGCCGCGAGCACGAAGGCGGGGATGACCGTTCCCGTGGCGCGGGGGCTCTTCAACCACCTCGCGACGGCGTCCGCCCCCGACGTCATCGTGGCGGAGCTCGGGGATGGAATCCTCGGCGAGTACGGCGTCCAGGACATCCTCCGGGACCCCGAGTTGATGGACCTCGCCGCCGCGATCGTGATGGCCGCCCCCGATCCGGTCGCGTGCTGGGGGGCGGTCAAGCTCATGCGCGAATCGTACGGGCTGTCGGTCGATCTGGTCACCGGCCCCGCGACCGACAACGAGGTCGGCCGCCGGTACATCCGGGAGGAGCTCGGTCTTCCCGCCGCGAACGCGCTGAAGGACCCGAAGGGGGTCGTCGTCACCGTGCTCGCGGCGCTCGAAGCGGGGCGCGCCGCGGGGGCCGCCTGATGCGGGTCGCCGTCATCGGAGGCGCCGGCTTCGTGGCCGGCGAGCTTCTGCGCCTGCTGCACGCGCACCCGCACGTCGAGGACATCGTCGCGGTCAGCCGCAGCCGCGCGGGCCGGCCGCTCGCCGACGTGCACCCCTCCTTGGCCGGAATCGACGGCGCGTTCGTCGACGAGGCGCCCGAGCGCGCCGCCCACGGCCGGGACGCGGTCTTCCTCTGCCTCGAGCACGGCGAAGCGCAGACGCTCGCAGCCAGGGTCCTGGCTGCGGGGCCCGGAATCGTGTGCGACCTGTCCGCCGACTTCCGGGTCCGCGACGCGGCACTCCACGAGCGTTTCTACGGCCCCCGGCCGGAAAGCGCGCGGCGGGTCGCGTCGCGGTTCGTCTACGCGCTCGCCGACATCGCGGGAGGGGAGCTGCGCGGGGCCGGAGCACTCGCCGCCCCGGGTTGCTTCGCGACCGCGGCGCAGCTCGCGCTCCGCCCGCTCGCCCGCCTCGCCCCCGCGGCCCCGCCGGCTCTGTTCGCGATCACCGGATCGAGCGGCGCCGGGGCCCGGCCGAAGGAGACGACCCATCATCCGCTCCGCGCGCACAACGTCTTCGCCTACGCCCCCCTCGCGCACCGCCACGACGCCGAGATCGCCGAGCGCTGGCGGGCGTGGACCGGGAGCGACGACGCCCCGAAGCTGCTGACGCACGCGGGGCCTTTCGTCCGCGGGATCTACCTGACCGCTCACGCGCGCCTTTCCGCTCCGGCGGACGCCCGCGCCGCCTACAGGGAGGCGTATCGCGGGAAGCGGTTCGTCCGGGTCGTGGACGCGCCCCCCGAGCTGACCCACGTCCTCGGCACCAACCGCGCGGACCTCTACGTTTCGACCAACGAAGCCGGGGACGAGATCCAGGTCTCGATCGCGATCGACAACCTGATCAAGGGCGCCGGCGGGCAAGCGATCCAAGCCGTCAACCTCGCCGCCGGCCTCGACGAGGCCGCGGGGCTTCCCGTCGCGGGGGCGTTCCCGTGCTGATGACCAAATCCGACGTCGTGGCGCTCGAGGAGCTCGCGGAGGACGAGGTCTCCTCGATCCTCGAACTCGCCGCGCGCGCGAAACGCGGCGGGGTGCAAGGAGGGCTTGCGGGGAAGATCCTTGCCCTCGTCTTCCTCGATCCGAGCCTCCGGACGCGGAGCAGCTTCGAGGTCGCGATGGCGCTCCACGGCGGCCACGCGATCGTGGTCGAGCCCGGCCGGGGGAGTTGGCCGATCGAGGTCCGGGAGGGCGCGGTGATGGACGGCGACCGCACCGAGCACCTGATCGAGACGGCGCGCGTGCTGGGCCGTTACGCCGACGCCGTCGGTGTGCGCTCGTTCCCCCGCGGCTCCTCGTGGAGCGAGGTTCGCCGCGATGCCGTCGTCCGCGGATTCGCGAAGTACTGCGACAAGCCGGTGATCAACCTGGAGTCGGCGCGGCGCCACCCCTGCCAGGAGCTCGCCGACGCGATGACCCTCCTCGAAAAGCTCGGCGAGCCTCGCAGCAAGCGGTTCACGCTCGCCTGGACGTGGCACCCCAAGGCGCTCCCGACAGCCGTTCCGGCCTCAGCCGCCCTGGCCGCGGCCCGGCTCGGGATGGACCTCACGCTCGCCTACCCCGACGGATTCGACCTCGACGCCGAGGATCTGGCGTCGATCGAGTCGACCGCCCGGGCCCACGGCGGAAGCGTCCGCCGGAGCGACGATCTCGACGGGGCGTGCGCCGGATCGGATGCGATCTACGTCAAGGCGTGGGGAGGGCTCGATCGATTCGAGGACGAGGCGGGGGAGTCCGCCCGCCGGAGCCACCATCGCGCCTGGCAGGTGCGGGGGCGCCACGTCGTCTCGAGCCGCGGCGGCGCCGGCATCGTGATGCACTGCCTTCCCGTGCGCCGCAACGTCGAGATCGAAGACGCGGTTCTCGACTCGGCCGCGAGCGTCGTGGTCGATCAGGCGGAAAACAGGCTTCACGTCCAGAGGGCGCTGCTCCTGCGCCTCCTCGGCCGGATGTAGGGGGAACGCGTGGTCCAGACGATCGCCGGGCTCAAGGGGACCTTGGGGTACGTGCGCGCGTACCGCGGGCGCACCTTCGTCGTCAAGCTCGGGGGAGAGATCCTGGGGGACCTTCGCGCCCGCGATTCGATCGCGGCCCAGGTGGGTCTCCTCCACTCCCTCGGCATCCGCGTCGTGGTCGTCCACGGCGGCGGTTCCCAGGCCTCGGCGCTGTCCCGGAGGCTCGGGCACGAGCCGGTCGTGGTGGCCGGCCGCAGGATCACCGACGACGCGCAACTCGAGGTCGCGAAGATGGTCTTCGCAGGCACCGTGCACGTCGATCTGCTCGCGGCCTTCCGCCGGAGCCACGTTCCGGCGGTGGGGTTGACCGGCGTCGATGCCGACCTCCTGAGCGCGAACCGCCGTCCGGCGGTGCCGGTGCGCGGCGACGACGGCGTGGAGCGGATCGTGGAGTTCGGCCACGTCGGTGACATCGTGTCAGTCGACCCGTCGGTCCTCGAAACCCTCCTGGCCTCCGGGTTCGTGCCCGTCGTGGCGAGCCTCGCGGGGAACCGCGACGGCGAGGTCCTGAACGTCAACGCCGACACCGTCGCCGAAAGGCTCGCCGTCGCGCTGCACGCGGCGAAGCTCCTGCTCCTGACCGGAGCGCCCGGCGTGCTCCGCGATCGCGAGGATCCTGCCACCCTCGTCAGCTTCGCCGATCGCGACGACGTCCTCGGCTTGCTTCGATCGGGGGCGGTCGCGGGAGGGATGCGCCCCAAGGTCGAGGCGTGCGTTCGCGCCGCCGAGGGAGGGGTCCCGAGAACGCACATCCTGGACGGCCGCGCGAACGATGCGCTGCTCCTCGAGGTCTTCACCGGCGCCGGGTGCGGAACGATGATCGTCGAGAGGAAGGACGAGGAGAGCTACGCCGATGCCCAACCCACACGATGAGGCCCGGCTCCTCGAGGAGCTGGTCTCGATTCCGTCGGTGAGCGGCGACGAGCTCGCGGTCGCGCGGCGCGCGGAATCGGCGTCGCGGGAGTGGGGCCTCCCCGTCGCATTGGAGCCGTTCGGCCTCGTCGCCGAAGTCCGCGGAGGGGCGCCCGGTCCGACGGTCGCGCTGGTGTCCCATCTCGACACCGTTCCCGCCGGGGAGGGTTGGACCCGCGACCCGTTCTCGGCGGAGGTCCGCGACGGGCGGCTCTACGGGCGCGGGGCGGGGGACGCGAAGGCGTCGGCCGCGGCCATGCTCGCCGCGGCGGCCGATGTCGCCGCGGCCGGCCTCCCGCGCGGGCGGCTGCTCGTGCTCCTCGGCTTCGGCGAGGAAACGCGCGCGACCACGATGGGGGCGGCGGTGGCCGCTTCGGGGCGGGTGGACGCCGCCATCGTCGGAGAGCCGACGGGACTCGACGTCGCGGTCGCCCAGCGCGGCCTCCTGATGATCGATCTCGTGGCCCGAGGCGATCAGCGGCACGCCGGCCACGCCGGAGGGCCCGGATTCAAGAACGCCGCCGTCGAGCTCGCTCGCGACCTCGTGCGCCTGGAAGGGTTGTTCGACGATCGGGAGCATCCGGTCCTGGGGCGAGCGACCGCCACGCCGACGTGGCTCACCGCCGGCCTGGGACGCAACGTCACGCCGCCGACCGCGCGCGCGCTGCTCGACGTCCGGAGCACCCCCGACTGGACGCACGAGGAGATCGCGCGGCGGCTCCGAGAAAGCCTGGAATCGGAGGTCGAGATCGTCTCCGACCGCCTCGCCCCCTGCGAGACGCCCGGTGGATCGCGGCTTCTGGAATCGATCCTCCGCTCTCACCCGTCGGCGCGCCGCTTCGGCAGCCCGACCTGCTCCGACTGGGTCTTCCTGCGCGGCGCGGACACCGTGAAGTGCGGGCCCGGCGACACGCGTCTCTCGCACGCTCCGGACGAATGGGTTGCGATCGCGGAGGTCCGCGCCGCCCGGGCGCTCTACCGGTCCGCCGTGACGGACTACCTCTCGTGAGCGGGAAGCGCGCGCCGCGAGCGCTGTGGGGGACGGGGGAGGGCTCCGCCGCCCGCGTCCTGCGCTACACCGCGGGGGACGACGCCCACTGGGACGGGCGCCTCTTGCGCTGGGACATCCTGGGGAGCCTGGGCCACGCCGACGGATTGCGGGCCTCCGGGCTGTTGTCGGTCCGCGAGCATCGGGAGCTTCGCGAAGCACTCCGGGACGCCCTCCGGGCCGCGGAGCGCGGGACCTTCCGGATCGGCCCGTCCGACGAGGACGTCCACACCGCGGTGGAGCTGCGCCTGACCCGCCGCCTCGGCGCCGACGGCGGCCGGCTCCACACGGGCCGCTCGCGCAACGACCAGATCGCGTGCGATCTCAGGCTCTACATGAAGGACCGGCTCCTCAACTTGCACGACGACGCCGGGGCGCTCGTGGAGGCGCTCCTCCGATTCGCCGCACGACACAGGACGGCCGTCTGGCCCGGGCTCACCCACGGGAGGCGCGCGATGCCCTCGTCGGCGGGAGCCTGGGCGGCCGCCTTCGCGGACGGCCTGCTCGTGACCCTCGCCGGGTGGCCGTCGATCTGGGCGCGCGTCGATCGCTCGCCGCTCGGAACCGGCGCCGGTTACGGCGTGCCGCTCCCGCTCGACCGCGAGGCGGCGGCGCGCGCGCTGGGGTTCGCCGAGGTCGAGCAGCTCCCGGCGACCGTCCAGAACGGGCGCGGCAAGATCGAAGCGGCGGCGCTCGCGTGGTGCTCGGAGGTCGCCCACGAGGTCGGACGCCTCGCCTCGGACGTCGTCGCGCTCGCCTCGGACGACGTGGGGTTCCTCGTGCTCCCGAGGGCGCTCTCGACCGGATCGAGCCTCATGCCGCACAAGCGGAATCCCGATCTGTTCGAGCTGACCCGCGGCCGGGCGGCGCTCGTGGACGCGGCGCTCGTGACGACACTCCTCGTCAAGACGAAGCTGTCGGGGGGGTACAACCGCGACGTCCAGCTCCTGAAGCCGCCGCTCATGGAGGGGCTCGATCGCACGTCGGAGATGCTCCGCATGATGGCGGAGGCGCTCCCGCTCCTCCGCGTCGAGCGGGAGCGGGCGCTCGCCGCCCTCGACTCGGGGACCCTCTCCACCGACGAGGTGATGCGGCGCGTGTCGGCGGGAGCCCCCTTCAGGACCGCCTACCGCGCCGTCGCCGCGGAGGTCGCCGCGGGAAGGCTGTTCCCCCGCCCGAAGGTCGACTCGATCCTCGAGCGCCGCCGGTCCATCGGAGGGCTCGGGAATCTCGGCTTGACCGTGCTCCGGCAACGCCTCGCGGCCGCCCGTCGCGAGGTCGGACGGGCGCGGCGGCCGTTCGTCACCGCGATGGCCCGGCTTCGCGGATAATCTCCCCGTGCCCACCGAAAAGGACGTGCGCCGCAGGCGGATCCTGGATCTCGTCACCACGAAGACCCTCGGGACGCAGGCCGACCTCGTGGCGGCGCTGGCGAAGGACGGGTGGACGGTGACCCAGTCCTCGGTCAGCCGCGACGTCGCGGCGCTCGGCCTCGTGAAGGTCGAGGGGGCCTACCGGCGGCCAAGACACCCGGCGCGCGCGAAGGAGAACCCGGACGAGGCGCGCCTCGCCGAGGCGATCCTGTCGGCCGATCCGTCCGGGAGCTCGCTGGTCGTCCTCAGGACCCCGCCGGGGGAGGCGAACCACGCGGCGGTCGGGCTCGACCGCCTCCGCTGGCCTGAGATCGTGGGGACGATCGCGGGGGACGACACGATCTTCGTCGCCGTGCGCGACGGCGCAGGCCAGCGGCGGCTGCTCGCGAGAATCCGGCGGCTGTCCCGCTAGAAGTGCATGCCGAAGGTCACCGGGACCAGCTCGTAGCGCTCGGGCGAGGTGTAGACCTGCGTGTATCGCGCCTCGAAGAAGAAGGCCTTCGCGAACAGGACGCCGAACCCACCGGAGGCCGACCACGACGAATCCGAGGCGTGCTGCACCAGGGTGGTGGGAGGTTTCCCCGTGACGACGTCCCCGGTCGTCCACATGTACCCGGGGCCCGCGAACAGATAAAAGGTCGTCTTCGACCCGAAGCGAAGGGCGAAATCGACGTCCACCCCGTAGGAATGTCCCGAACGGAAGTTGTCCTTCTTCGTGAATTCGCTATAGCCGAGCGACGCTCTCCAGCCGAGCATCGACCGCCCCGGAAACCCCGCGCTCCAGGCGTCCACGTGCCAGCCGATCGCGTTCGTGTCGGCGGTCGCCCCCATCGGAAACGCGGCGCCCACGGCGAATCCCGAAGAGTTCACCGCTTGCCGGTGGGCGCTCTGGTGGGCCGTCGTGGTCGAGGCTGCGTGGGCGCAGGAAATGGCGAGGACCAGCACGGCAATCGGGGCGATGGGGGGTCGGCTCATCGAGGAGGCTCCTTGGACCGGCGGAGTCTGCCACAGGTTGTCCCGGTCCTGGGCTTCCGGATAGACTCTATCCATTGACCCGGGTCGCGGCGCATTAGGCTACCCGCGACTACGACCGAGGGATTTCGCGACGGCCTCGCCGTCGAACAGGAGAGGGACGATGAAGCGGATCGCGATCGCTGCAGCAGCCGGGATGGTGTTCGCACTGGCGCTCCCCGCCGCCGCGGCGCCCGACGGGAAGGCTCTCTACGGGAGCACGTGCGCGATGTGCCACGGCCAGGACGGCGTGGCGAAGAAAATGGGCGAACCCGCGAAGGCGTTCGGGAGCGCCGATTTCAAGAAGGAAGTCACGTCGACGGACATGATCGTCAAGATCGTGAAGGAAGGCAAAGGGAAGATGAAGGCGATCAAGACGGTCGGCGACGAGGACCTCAAGGCGATCGCCGATTACATCCTGGCGATGCCGGCCAAGTAAGACCCTCCCGCCCCAGAAACGAAAAGGCCCGGGGGACAGCCCCGGGCCTTCTTCGTTTCAGGTCGTCGATTCGACTACCAGCTCATCCGGCAGCCGGCGTTCGAGGCGTTGACCCAATTCTGCTGGATCAGATAGTCGCGCGCGCCCAGGTGCACGTTGGCGATCGACCCGTTGGGCGCGGTGTAGGTGCTCCCGAAGGTCCAGGCGCACTTGTCGGCGTTCTCGCGCCCGAAGGTGTCGAACCAGGCGTTCAGGTCGGGATCGGTCACCGATTCCTCGAGCTCGTGCGCGATGACCGAGATCATGCCGTCCACCCCGGTGTCCCCGTTCGGGCTCGAGGATGTTTGCTCCTCGCACGCCGAGGGGCAGCGGTCGGAGTTTCCGACGAACGAGTACTTGATGTCGGTCCCCTGGATTCCGCCGTTGGTGTGCCAGCCGCAGTAGGACGAGCAGAAGCCCGTGTTCTCGTCGACGTCGGGGGAGGTCAGGACGAAGTACACCCCGTTCGCGTCCTTGGGGAGCGCGCCGCTCCCGATCGCGTTCTGCACGATCGAGTAGATCGCCCCGTCGCTCAGGCTCGTGCCCTGGGAGTAGTTGTCGATCGCGGTGCCGCCGAAGCGGACCGAGTTCGACACAACCGTGTTGTTGGCGCCCCAGTAGGTCGTGTTGATGTTGAAGTAGGGGGAGCCGCCGATCGTCGAGGCGAAGTCTCCGAGGATCGTCTTCTGGGAGGCCGCCCAGTTCCCGTAGTAGATGTAGTAGACCGCGGTCGTGCCGGTGATGATCGGGCCATTGTGATAGTAGATCCCGTACTGCCCGCCGCCTCCACCGCCGCCGCCGCCGTGCTTCTTGCCGGGGTTGATGTGCGGGGCCTGCTGGCCCCAGCCCTTGCCGGTCGGCGTGAGATCGGTGGCGGATCCCGCGCCGGATTGCAGGGACATGCGGGTGGTAGCGGCGAAGACGGGAGCGAAGGCGAGGACGGCGAGCGCGAATCCGGACAGGGTTCGTTTGGCGTTCATCGGCCTTTCGAGCCTCGGTAGGGAGGGACCGTCCCTCGATCGGGAACGGTGAAGGCGCCCCCCGGCGCCTCCGAGTGATTGAACTACGCGGAAATTCGCCCGACGTCAACGAAAATGACGCGAGGCCTAGCCGCTCCCCGAGCCCGCGCCGGCGGCCCTCGGCCGTTTGCCGACGGCCGCCACCAGGTAGTCGCGGTTCAAGCGGGCGATCGTCTCGAGCTTGATTCCCTTCGGGCAGGCCGCTTCGCACTCGCCGTGATTGGTGCAGCTGCCGAACGCCTCGGCGTCCATCTGCGCGACCATCCCGAGCACGCGCCCGTGGCGCTCGGCCTGTCCTTGCGGCAGCAAGCCGAGGTGGCTGACCTTGGCCGACACGAAGAGCATCGCGGAGGCGTTGGGGCAGGCGGCGACGCAGGCGCCGCAGCCGATGCACGCGGCGGCGTCCATGGAACGCTCGGCGTCGTCCTTCGGGACCAGGATCGCGTTCCCATCGGGGGCGGACCCGGTGGGCACCGAGACGAACCCGCCCGCCGCGATGATCCGGTCGAAGGCGGTGCGGTCCACGATCAGGTCCCTCAAGACCGGGAACGCCGCGGCGCGCCACGGCTCGAGGGTGATCTCGTCGCCGTCCGAGAACGACCGCATGTGGAGCTGGCACGCCGTCGTTTGCTTCCTGGGGCCGTGCGGGCTTCCGTTGATCACCATCCCGCACGCGCCGCAGATCCCCTCGCGGCAGTCGTGGTCGAAGGCGATCGGGTCCTCGCCCTTCGCGATGAGCCGCTCGTTGACGACGTCCAGCATCTCCAGGAACGACATCTCCGGGGAGATCCCGTCGGTGGGATAGGTGACGAATCCTCCCGGCGACGCGGTGTTCTTCTGTCGCCAGACGTGCAGCGTCACTTTCATGGCTACTTGTAGCTCCGGGTGGCGAGGTGGACGCTCTCGAAGACCAGGGGCTCGACGTGGCGCACCGGCTTCGCCCCCGGGCCCTTGTATTCCCAGGCCGCGACGTGGCAGAAGTCGGCGTCGTCGCGCTTGGCTTCTCCGTCCTCGGTCTGGTATTCCTCGCGGAAGTGGCCGCCGCAGCTCTCGCGCCGCTCGAGGGCGTCCAAGCAGATCAGCTCGCCGAGCTCCAGGAAGTCCGCCACCCGTCCCGCGTGCTCCAAAGATTGGTTCAGCTCGTTTCCCGCCCCCATCACGTTCACGTTCTTCCAGAACTCCTCGCGCAGCGCCGGGATCTGTCCGAGGGCGCGCGTCAGGCCGGCCTCGTTCCGCGCCATGCCGCAATCGTCCCACATGATCTTGCCGAGCTCGCGGTGGAAGGCCGTCGTGGTGCGCTTCCCCTTGATCGCGAGCAGCGAGGCGATCCGGGCATCCACCTCGTCCCGCGTGCGCTTGGCCTCGGGGTGGTCCGCCCCGACCTTGTCGAGCTTGTTCGACGCCAGGTAGTGCCCGATCGTGTACGGGATGACGAAGTAGCCGTCCGCGAGCCCCTGCATCAACGCGGAGGCCCCGAGCCGGTTCGCCCCGTGGTCGGAGAAATTCGCCTCTCCCAAGACGTGGAGCCCAGGGAGCGTGGACATCAGGTTGTAGTCGACCCACAGCCCGCCCATCGTGTAGTGGGCGGCCGGGTAGATGCGCATCGGGACCTTGTAGGGGTTCTCGTCCGTGATCCGCTCGTACATCTCGAACAGGTTCCCGTACCGCTCGCGAATCGCGTCTTCGCCCAGCCGCTTGATGGCGTCGGCGAAGTCGAGGTAGACGCCGCGCCCGCCCGGTCCGACCCCGCGTCCCTGGTCGCAGGCCTCCTTCGCGGCGCGCGAGGAGATGTCGCGCGGCGAGAGGTTTCCGAAGCTCGGGTACTTGCGCTCGAGGTAATAGTCTCGCTCGCCTTCCAGAATCTGCCCCGGGGGGCGCGTGTCGCCCTGCTTCTTGGGCACCCAGACGCGGCCGTCGTTCCGGAGCGATTCGGACATGAGGGTCAGCTTCGACTGGTGCTCTCCGCTGACCGGGATGCAGGTGGGGTGGATCTGGGTATAGCAGGGGTTGGCGAAGGCGGCGCCGCGCTTGTAGGCGCGCCAGATCGCGGTCGCGTTGCACCCCTTGGCGTTCGTCGAGAGGTAGAAGACGTTGCCGTACCCGCCGGTGGCGAGAGCGACCGCGTCGCCGAGCCGAGATTCGATCAGGCCTGTGACCATGTCCCGCACGACGATGCCGCGCGCCCTGCCGTCCACCACGATCAGGTCGAGCATCTCGTGCCGGGCGAACATCCGCACCTTGCCGAGGCCGATCTGACGCTCCAAGGCCTGATAGGCCCCGAGGAGGAGCTGCTGTCCCGTCTGCCCGCGGGCGTAGAAGGTGCGCGACACCTGCGCGCCGCCGAACGAGCGATTGGCCAGGACCCCGCCGTATTCGCGGGCGAAGGGGACGCCCTGCGCCACGCACTGGTCGATGATCGCCAGCGACAGCTCGGCGAGGCGATGCACGTTCGCCTCGCGCGCGCGGAAGTCGCCTCCCTTGACCGTGTCGTAGAACAGCCGGAACACGGAGTCCCCGTCGTTCTGGTAGTTCTTCGCCGCGTTGATCCCCCCCTGCGCCGAGATCGAGTGGGCGCGGCGCGGCGAGTCCTGGTAGCAAAAACACTCGACCTCGTACCCCAGCTCGGCCAGCGAGGCGGCACCAGCCGCGCCGGCGAGGCCGGAGCCGACCATGAGGATCGTGTACTTCCGCTTGTTCGCGGGATTGACGAGCTTCATCTCGGACCGGAAGCGCTCCCACTTCGTGTCGAGCGGACCGCCCGGGGTGTTCGCGTTCAGCTCCATGCGTTCCTCCCTACCTCACGAATCCCGCGAGGATGGCCAGGGGAACGACGATGAACCCGCCGCAGACGACGACCGCGAAGGCGGTGGAGGCGGCCTTGCGCCAGGGGTCGTAGCGCGGGTGCGAGGCACCCAGCGTCTGGAGCATGCTCCAGAAGCCGTGCTGGAGGTGAAGGCCCAGCGCGAGCATCGTGACGACGTAGAAGGCTGTGACCACGGGGCGCTGGAACCCGGCGACGACGTTGCGGTAGACGTCCCCGGGAACGAAGCCGGGGTTCACGCGGCCGATCGTCAGATCGAGCAGGTGGTAGACCGCGAACAGGAGGATCAGCGGCCCCCCCCAGCGCATCGTGCGGGAGGCGTAGGTCGATTCGCGGTGGGTCACTATCTTGTACCCGACCGGGCGCGCGCGGAGGCTCGTCGCGGTCAGCGACCACGCCGACCAGATGTGGAGCACGGCGGAGACGGAGAGCACGGCCCGGAAGATCCAGATCCCGGTGCCATGAAGGGATTCGTGGAGGAACTTTCCGTAGTGGTTGATCGCCTCGGGCCCGAGGAAGACCTGGAGATTGCCCGCCATGTGCCCCAGCACGAACCCGAAGAGCACGACGCCGGTGACCGCCATCACCGCCTTGCGTCCGACCGTCGAGCTGCGCAACGAATCAGCGTTCGGAGGCGCTTGGGGCATAAGGCCTTGAGGATAGCACCGCGATCGGAGCCCTTTCCCGCCCGGGCCTAGTTCCTCCAGACCCGATTGGTCCACTCGACCCGCTCGATGTAGCGCACGATCCGCGCGACGCCGCACGCCGGGTCCGCGGCCAGGTCCGGGGCCTCGCAGTCCATCCACTTCGTCGAGACGACACGGGGTTTCCCACCCTCCCAGATCAGGACGTCCCCGTCCCCCTCGCCAGGTCCGCCCTTCAGATCCGCCCGGTCGGTGAACATCGAGCGGCCGACGAAGGGATTGGGGCGATTCGGAATCCCAAGCAGCTGCAAGAGCGAGGGGGCGAAGTCGATCGACGACGAGCTCGCCTCGAACGTGGGAGGAAGCGCGTGGAGCGGGTCGTGGATCAAGAGCGCCATCGTGTCCACGTTCGTGCCGCGGTAGAGCGGCCCCTCGGCCTCCCGGATCGCGTCGCTCGGCGGAGGCACGTGATCTCCCGTCACGATGAGGATCGTGTTCGCGGCGTACGGTGACGCCTGGAACCAGCGCCAGAACGATCCGAACGCGTCGTCCAGGTTGTGATAGAGGCTCAGGACGCGGTCGGATCCGTCGCGGTAGGGGACGCCGTCCCCGAGGATTCCCCAGTCGAAGTGGGTTTCGATCGTGGAGACGGCGAGGAACAGGGGTTGCGCCGCATCGCGCCGCTCGAGATAACCGGTCAGCGCGCGGAAGAGCTGGTGGTCGCTCAGGTTGCTCGGATGAATGGGCTTTTCGCCGCCCAGGAACAGCCCCCGTGCTTCCTTCACGAAGATCGTCTCGTCGAATCCGAAGTCGATGAACTGAGACCTCGAGAACCCCTCGTCGGCCGGGTTGGGGGCGAGGTAGGCGGAATGGTAGCCGCTCTCCGCGAGGACATGCGGCAGGCAGTACAGCCGCGAGGTCTCGATCTTGGTCGTGGCCCGCATCCACTCCTCGTAGCCGAACGGCGGGTAGATCGAGCAAAGCTGCCCGCGCAGCCCCTTGACGGTCGGAAAGGCGTGATTGAAGTACCCGTCGACCCGCATGGCGTGGCTCGCGAAGTCATCGAGGTTGGGGGTGAGCCCGGGGGCGGCCCCGCCGTAGGCGCCGACGAACGGCGTCGCGAGGCTCTCGACGAAGAGCACGATCACGTTGGGGCGCGTCGCCGGGCCCGTGCCCGGCCAAGGGAAGGGGTGATCGTAGAACGCCGGCTTCACCAGCGGCGTGAGGCTCGCCGGGTCGATCTGGATCCCGTAGGTGCGCGCGAGCTCGAGGTCGGCCGGCCTGAGCTTGGCCTCGAACCGCTGCGGCGATCGAACCAAGGACGCGACCGCCTGCGCCAGCGCGACCGACGGGCTCTCGGGCACGAGGCCGTGCTCCCGCTCCATGGCGCGCTCGCGCACACCCCGCGGAACCAGGAGCAGGGCTGTCGAAAACGCGAGGAGCGCGAGCGCGGCGCGCTCGCGGGTGCGGTCGTCGAGCTCCGCGATATCCAACAGCGACAGCGCCCACGGGAGCAGCGCACCCGCCGCCAGGAGCGAGACGCCCAATCCGAGGATCGCTCCTCTCGGGAGGGCGTAGTGGATCAGCTCGGCCATGACGAGCTTTCCCGCGGTGAGGTAGCCGTCGGAGGAGACCGCGCTCCGGAACTGGGCGAACTGGATCACCGCGAAGAGGACGCCGATCGCCGCCGCCGTCCAGCGCGTCCACAGGGCGTGGCGCCAGAGCAGGAGGGTCAGGGCGGCGCAGAGGCAGAAGTCCACGACCATCGGACGGAGCAGGAAGGCCACGTCGATGCGGCCGAGCGCGCCGTTCCGCAAGAACGAGCCGTAGACGTCGCGCGCGTAGAAGCTCGCGAGCGCGAAGAGGGCGAGCGCGAAGAGGGCGCCGACCGCGGCGGCCCGATGGATCGGCTTCACCCCGCTCCCCGCTACCGCCCGGCGGAGGCTTCGAGCGCCTTCTTCCGCGCCGCCTCGAACTCGTCTCCCGGGTACCACGCGGGGAGGCGGTCCGCGTTCGCGACGTCCAGCCCGACCAGGTAGGCGAGCCTGTCGTCCTCGACCATTCCCGACACGTCCCACGCCGGGGTGATCTCGTCGGAGGGTTGGTGGTAGTGGAGCTTCCGGTACTCCTCTTCCTTCGACTTGCCCCACCCCGCGGGCCGGCCCAGGTAGGTCTGCCCCGACTTGAAGTAGAGCGCCGGGACGCCGGCCCGTGCGAAATTCAGCTGGTCGGATCGGTAG
Organism: Acidobacteriota bacterium; assembly: GCA_041500265.1. Lineage (GTDB taxonomy): Bacteria > Acidobacteriota > Polarisedimenticolia > Polarisedimenticolales > DASRJG01 > DASRJG01. The sequence continues at coordinate 27,901 of JBGQLU010000006.1, forward strand.
TAGTACCCCTTGTCCGGCTCCGGCTCGTCCACCACGGTCCGCCCTTGCGACTTCGCCGCGGCAGCCAGACGATCCTCCAGATCGGACTTCCCCTTGCCGGTGACCGCGACGTCGGACGTCCGCCCGAAGATGTTCCCGCCGTCGATGTTCAGCTCGGCGGCGATCCTCCCGATCGGGACCGTCGGGTGGGCGACCCAGTACTCCGAGCCGAGAAGCCCCTGTTCCTCGGCGGCGACGAAGAGCGCGACGATGCTGCGCTTAGGGCGGGGGCGGGTGGCGGCGAAGGCGCGCGCGATCGCCAAGACCTGCGCGCATCCCGAGGCGTTGTCGAGGGCGCCGTTGTAGATCCGGTCCCCCTTCGCGTCCGGCTCGCCGACGCCGAGGTGGTCGTGGTGGGCGGTGTAGACCATCACCTGGTCGGCGACCGACGGATCGCTTCCTCGCAGCACCCCGATGACGTTGGCGGTCTCTGTCCGCTTGAGCTCGACGTCGAAGGCGATCGACGTCGTGACGCCGAGCGACACCGGCTTGAAATCTCGGCCGCGCGCCTGCGCGACTAAGGCGTCGTAATCCTTCCCGCCGAGGGCGGCGAGCTTCCGGACGGCGCTTTCCGTGAGCCAGCTCCGGATCTTGATGCGCGGCTCGCCCGCGGCCGGAAGCTCGAACTGCGTTCCCGACCACGAGGTCTGGACGACCTGCCAAGGGTATCCGGCCGAATCTTCCGTGTGCACGACGATCGCGCCGGCCGCCCCCTGGCGCGCCGCGCTCTCGTACTTGTAGTCCCACCGTCCGTAGTACAGGCGCTTCTTGCCTGCGAACAGCTTGGGATCCCAGTCCGGGTCGTTGTTCAGCATGACCAGGATCTTCCCGCGCAGGTCGGCTCCCTTGAAGTCGTCCCACGAGAACTCGGGAGCCTGGATCCCGTACCCGACGAAGACGACCTCGGCGTTCTCGATCGCCACCTTCGGCTCCTGCACTCCCGAGCCTCCGATGAAATCCTTCCACCACGGGAACGACGCTTCTCCCGAGGCGCCCTTGAAGATCCATGCGGCCGGGTGCTTCATCGTCACGCCGACGAGGGCCACCGGCTGCTCCCAGGCGCCTCCGGGAGCGCCGGGCGCGAACCCGACCTCCTTGAGTCCCGAGACGAGGTAGGCCCGCGCCTTCGCATCGCCGGGTGTCCCCGGCCCGCGTCCGGCCATCGCGTCGGAGGAGAGCCGCGTCACGTCCCGGAGGAGCCCGTCGGCGGCGATCCGCGACGCAGGATCTGTCGAGGGGGCGACCGTCGCGGCGGTCACGGCGGCGGCCAAGGCAATGTATCGGGGTGGCTTCATGGAGACCTCGCGGGATTCTACGCCAGCCACGACGGGGTCAGCGCTTCGCCTTCGCCAGATCCCCGCTCGTCATGAAGACCCCCGCCGAGAGGTGGTGGAGCGTCCGCTTGTCGTCGGACGGGAACTGCCAGACCCCGTCCACGAACGATGCGTCGTCGGCCCACGCGGCGACGACGTCGCCGACGAACAGGTCGTAGCGGGCCTGCATGTCGGGCTCCGGCACGACCTTGCATTCGAGCCAGGCGGCGCACCCGTCGATCAGCGGCGCGCCGACGATCGAGGCGGGAGAGGTCACGAACGCGTGGGTCGCGAATTTATCCTCGTCCTCCCCGGAGACGTTGCCGGCCGCGTACACGGCGTCCAGCATGGAGGCGGTCGGCACGTTGACGACGAACTCCCCTGACGCCTCCACGAGCTTTCGCGTGTGGGTGTCGGCGGCGATGACCGCCGCGACCTTCGGCGGGTCGTAATCGAGCGCCATCACCCATGCCGCGGCCATGACGTTGCGGCGGCCGTTCCAGGCGGAAGAAATGAGCGTGGTCGGTCCGTGGTTGATCAGCTTGTAAGCCCGGCGCAACGGCACGGCGACGCGCATGATCGGCAATCCTCCCGAGTTCGGGCATGATTGTCGCACTCCGGCGGGGCCGCGAGGGAGGCGCGATGAAGGTCATGTTCCATCCGGGCGAGCTCGCGGTCCAGGAGCGGGCCGGGGTGCGGCAGCAGGCGGGGAAGGTCGGCCGCATCCTCCGGACGACGATCGAGGCGGACGGCGCGGAATTCCTCGCGGACCTCCCGTTCCTGGTGCTGGCCTCGATGGACGCCGCCGGACGGCCCTGGGCCTCCGCAATGACGGGGGCGCCGCCGCTCCTGCGGGTGGTGGACGAGGCCGACGTCGAGCTCTTCGGCTCCGTCGCCGCGGGGGACCCGCTGCACGCCAACCTCGCCACGCCGAGCCCGCTCGCGATCCTGGCTCTCGACCCTTCGACGCGCTCCCGGTACCGGGTCAACGGAACCGCCGAGGCGACCGCTCCGGGGAGGTTCCGTCTGCGGGTCGAGGAAGTGTTCGGGAACTGCCGGAAGTACATCCAGGTTCGCCACCTGCGGGCCGTAGCACCGGCGCGCGGGGCGGGGATCGGGGAGAGCGACGCGTTGACCGCCTCTCAGAGAGAGTGGATCGGACGCGCCGACACCTTCTTCGTCGCGACCGTCGCGGAGGGAGGCGCCGACGCGTCCCACCGGGGCGGGAACCCCGGGTTCGTCCACGTCGAGCGGGACGGGTCGCTGACGATCCCCGATTACTCGGGGAACAACATGTTCCAGACGCTCGGCAACATCGCGGTCTCCGGCACCGCCGGCCTGCTCTTCGTCGATTTCGAGAACGGCGGCACCCTCCAGCTGACCGGCCGCGCCGAGATCGACTGGGATCCGGAGCACGCCGCCGCCTTCGCCGGGGCGAACCGGTTGTTCCGCTTGGTCCCCGAGCGGGTCGTCGAAACGGCGGACGCGGTCGCCGTCCGGGGCCGCGTGGAGGAGTACTCGCCGTTCAACCCCTGACGCCGCTCACTTCTTCGTCAGGCTCCGATAGATCATCTCGACCCAGCGCTCCGTCGGGACGAAGTCGGTCGCCCAACCCTTCCATTCCGCGGGGAGCCCCGCCTTCCTTATTTCGTCGAGCGACTTTCCTTCCGCGATCTCATTCCTGACCGCCTCGGTCGTGGCGAGGAGCATCGCGTACGTCTTCTTCAAGTCCTCGACCGTTCCGAGCGATCCGTGACCCGGGATGATCTTCGCCCCGGGCGGAGTCTTGCCGATCATCGTCTCGACGTTCCTCGTGTAGCCGAGGACGTCCCCTCCGGTCGCGAAGTCGACGACCGGGAACATCCCGTTGAAGAACTGGTCCCCCATGTGGACGACGTTCGAGCCCTTGAACACGATCGCGCTGTCGCCGTCGGTGTGCCCGTGCGGGAGATGGATGACGTCGATCTCCTCACCGTTGAACCAGAGGGTCACCCCCTCCTCGAAGGTGATGACCGGAAGGCCCTCCTTGGGGAGCGGCTCGGTGACCCTCCCGGGGAGCTCCTGCTTGATCGACAGGCGCTTGCGCACGTTGTCCTGCGCGATGATCGTCGCCTCTCTTCCGAAGTTCGGGTTCCCGCCGGTGTGGTCCCCGTGCCAGTGGGTGTTCACGATGAACGCGATCTTGCCGGGATTGATCGCCTTCACCGCCGCCCGGATCTTGTCGGAGAGCGGCGCGAACTGGTCGTCGATGAGGAGGATCCCGTCGGGGCCGGCGCAGACGCCGATGTTCCCCCCCGCTCCCTCCAGCATCCATACCGATCCTCCGACCTTGGTGGACTTGACCTCCACCTTCGAGTAGTCGTCGGCCTGCGCGCGCGCGCGGGAGGCACAGATCAACGTCAGGGCGAGGGCGAGCGGAAGCACGGCAGCCTTCATCGTGAAGTCTCCTCGATCGCCACCGCGTGCGGCGAATTCCGATCCGGGCGCCGGGCGCGAGCCGGGGCATTGTAGTATCGCGGGCCTCTCGAGGAGGACAAAGAGCGCCATGAATCGTCCCACGCGCGCGCTCCGGTGGGCCGGGCTCCCGGCGGCGCTCCTCGTCGTCTCGCCGGCGGCGGCCTCCGGTGCTACGGCGGGTCACGCCGATCCGGTCGCCCCCGTCCTTCTGGCGCTCGCGGTCATCCTCGTCGTCGCGAAGCTCGGCGGGGACCTGGCCATCCGCCTCGGACAGCCGTCGGTTCTGGGAGAGCTCGTGGCCGGGATCCTTCTCGGAAACCTCGGGCCCCTGGGGGTTCAGGTCTTCGAGCCGATCAAGGCCGACCCGTCGATCGACATGCTCTCGAGCATCGGCGTCATCATTCTGCTCTTCGAGGTCGGCCTGGAATCGACCGTCGACCAGATGCTGAAGGTCGGCGCCGCCTCGCTCGCGGTGGCGACGCTCGGGGTCGTCGCCCCGTTCGCCCTCGGCTGGGGTGTGGCGGCGTGGCTCCTCCCGGAGCATTCGATCTACCTCCACATGTTCATCGGCGCGACGCTGACCGCGACGAGCGTGGGGATCACCGCGCGCGTGCTCAAGGACCTCGGCCGGTCCCAGACCCCGGAGGCCCGGATCATCCTCGGCGCCGCGGTCCTCGATGACGTGATGGGGCTGACCATCCTGGCGGTCGTGACCGGCGTGATCGTCGCCGCGGACCGTGGAGAGACGCTTTCCTTCGGTGAAGTCGGGGTGATGCTCGCGAAGGCGGTCGTCTTCCTCGCCGGCTCGCTCGCCATCGGTGTCTTCGCCGCGCCGAGGATGTTCGCTCTCGCGTCGCGCCTGCGCACCCGCGGCGTGCTGCTCGCGGTCGGCCTGGCCTTCTGCTTCCTGCTCGCGTGGCTCGCGAGTGTCGTCGGGCTCGCTCCGATCGTCGGGGCGTTCGCGGCGGGTCTGATCCTCGAAAACGTCCACTACCGGAGCTTCGTCGAAAAGGGGGAGCACGGCCTCGTCGAGCTCGTCGAGCCGATCTCGTCGTTCCTCGTCCCCGTGTTCTTCGTCCTGATGGGGATGCGCACCGACGTCGGCGCGTTCTTCCGGCCCGGCGTGCTCGGCCTCGCCGCCGCCCTCGTCGTCGCGGCGATCGTCGGGAAGCAGGCCTGCTCGCTCGGGGCCATCGGGCGGGGGGTCGATCGGCTGAGCGTCGGGATCGGCATGATCCCGCGGGGCGAGGTCGGGCTGATCTTCGCGAACATCGGCATGGGGCTCACCGTCCACGGCGAGCGGATCGTCGATTCCTCGACCTTCTCCGCGATCATCGTGATGGTGTTGGTGACGACCCTCGTGACGCCTCCGGCGCTCGAATGGAGCCTCGGGCGTCGGCGGGCGGCTGGTTGATTCTCCTCGGGTCAGATCGCGGCCCAGACCCCCTGCGCCAGCCAGATCAGCCCCACGATCCGGAAGATCCACAGGGTGTTGACGACCCCCAGCAGGAACAGGTTGTGCGGCGGGAAATCGACCCCGGGCTCGTTCGTCATCGTCCTACCCAGCGGCCACGCGAACGACAGCGCCACGACCGCCGCGGCGACCGGGATCTTGAAGACCCACACGGCGTCGTCCACGGCGATCGCGGGGAGCTTGACCAGCGTCAGCACCGCGTTGCCCAGATAAATCAGAACCGGAAGAACGATCAGGACGCGCAGCACGACGCTCGCTCGCGCCACCGTGCGGGCGAAGGCGGTCAGATTCGCCGCGTGCGCTTCGGAGCACGCGCGCGCGGGAACGATCGCGTTCTTCGAGCGAAACGGAGCGTCGACGCCCCCGCCGCCGAGATCGCGCCCGCACCAGAAGCAGCGGCGGTCGACCCAGCGATCCATGAAGGGCCGGGCGACGAATCGGTGCGCGACCATGATCGCCACACCGAGCGCGATGCTCGGACCGAGTCCCAGAGGGCGCCTGAGGTAGAGCACGAGCACCAGCGGGATGAAGGCGAAAAGGGCGATTCCCGTCAGGCGAGCGCGCGACATGGGAGGCGAAGTATGCGCCGAATCCGGGTATCCTTCGTCCACTCGCTCGAGAACGGAGGTTCGACATGCACATCCTCTGGACGATCATCATCGGGTTCGTGATCGGGCTTCTCGCTCGGCTCGTCATGCCGGGCGACGACTCGCACGGCATCGTGATCACGACCCTGCTCGGCATCGCCGGGTCGGTCGCGGCGTCGTACGCGGGGCAGGCGCTCGGCTGGTACGCCGAAGGCCAGGCCGCCGGGTTCATCGCCTCCGTGCTCGGCGCGGTCGCACTCCTCGCGGTGGCGCGGCTGTTCCGCAAGAAGCAGGCGTAGGCGCGCGCAAGGATGGTCGATTTCTCCCATGTGAACCCGGACGGGTTCGTGCATCTCGTCCTGTTCGGGCTATGGCTCCCGTATCTTGCGATCAAGACCGCGCAGCGGCTGAAGTCGCGTCCTTACCCGCCGAGGAAGAAGTATTTCGTCTCGGTGATCGTGCAGCTCGTTGCGTTCGGGCTCTTCTCGTACTACATCGCCCGGGACAACTGGATCCCGATCTTCCCGCGGCAGATGCCGGCTCCGAAATACTGGGCGCTCGGCGCGGCCACGCTCGTCGCCCTCGTCCTGTTCATGCGTCCGATGTGGCGGAAGGCGGTCGAGGCGCGCGGGCGTCGCACCTGGCTCGTCATGCCGCGCGACCGGACCGAGCGCCTGCTGTGGGCGGGCTGCTCGCTCGGCGCGGGGATCAGCGAGGAGATCACCTACCGCGGCGTGATGTTCACGCTTCTCTGGAGGATCACCGGCAGCCCCGTCACCGCCGCGCTCGTGATGGCGGCGGTGTTCGGCATTTCCCACTTTCTCCAGGGTTGGAAAAGTGTCGGGATCATCTGCGGAATCGCGCTGGCGATGCAGGGGCTCGCGTGGCTGTCCGGATCGCTCTACGTCTCGATGGCGGTCCACGCCATCTACGATGTCATCGCCGGGCTCACCTACGGGAAACTCGGCGAGGAGCTCGGCTACCCGATCGAGGCTCCTCTGCCCGAGGCGGTTCCGGCTTCTCCCGCCTGATATCGTGCGCGTCCCATGCGCACGGACTGGGTGGACTACGGCGACGCCTACGACGGCGGCGCGGATCGCGTCACTGGCACGGTGAAGGTTCTCCGCGGCGTCGCGTGCGAAGAGCTCGGGGACGATCGCGACATCCTTCTCTACCTCCCGCCGTCTTACGCGACCGCGAACCGCACCTTCCCGACCCTCTACATGCAGGACGGCCAGAACCTCTTCGACGAGACGACCAGCTTCGCCGGGGAATGGCGGGTGGACGAGACGCTCGAAGAGCTGGCCGCGGACGGGATCGAGGCGATCGTCGTCGGGATCCCGAACGCCGGCGAGAAGCGGCTCGACGAGTACAGCCCGTTCGAGGACGTCCGTTTCGGCGGCGGGCGGGCCTCCGCCTACGTCCGATTCCTCGCCGACGTCGTCAAGCCGCTCGTGGACGCTTCGTTCCGGACGACGACGCGAAGCCAGGAAACCGCCGTCATCGGATCGTCGATGGGCGGCCTCGTCAGCCTGTATGCCTTCTTCGAGCGGCCGGACACCTTCGGGCTCGTCGGGGCGGTGTCGCCGTCGGTCGGGTTCGCTCGGGGTGCGCTCATCCGCTACCTCCAGCACGCGCCGTTCTCGCCGGGGAGGATCTACATCGACGTCGGCACGCACGAAGGCTCCCCCCGCAACCGCGATCACCTCGAGCTACGCCGCGAGCCCGGCGCCTACGTCACGATGGTGCGCCACGCGCGCGACATCCTGCTCGAGAAGGGGTACCGCGAGGGGCGCGACCTCCTCTACGTCGAGGACGAGGGCGCGATCCACAACGAGGAAGCGTGGGCCCGGCGGTTTCCACGGGCGGTGCGGTTCCTGATCGAGGGGAAGGCGGGATAGACCGCGGTGTCCGGACTGATCCGGTCGGCTGTCCGTCCTCGATCACGGTTGCTCCAGGCGGTCCCGCGCGGTATATCGGGCACTGATCGACCGTGCGCGACGGGGTCCGACTGATCGCCCGGGGGGCTGTTTGGACAACACCAGCGGGGGCTGGTCGCGGGGGCGCCTCGCGACCTGGGGGGGGTTCGGCTGCGCCGCCCTGCTCGTGGCGTCCAACGTCTACCCGAGCGTCTCGGCTCCCGCGCCTCGCCGTACCTCTCTCACCACGAACGCGTCGGGGGCCGGCAGCGCCTCGACGCTCATCATCGAACCGGAGAGCTTGGACTTCGGCGCCGTGCCGATCGGCGGAAAACGTTTCCGCGACGTGAAGGTGACGAATCGCGGCGTCGGGAGCGTCACGCTTCGCGGTGTGAGCTCGACCGACTCGCGATTCACGGCCCAGCCCGCCTTCTCGCGGCTCGACCGGGGGACCTCCGGCCGGGTCCGGGTGAAGTTCACGCCGACAGGATTCGGCGGCGTCCACGCCGAGCTCGTGCTCGACTTCGACGTCGCGCGCCGGTCGGTCGATCTCAGCGGATCGGGCCGTAAGGATCCTGACGTCGACGGCGACGGCGTACACAACGATCGCGACAACTGCCCAACTGTCCCGAACGCCGATCAAGCCGATGCAGACGGGGACGGAATCGGCGACCCGTGCGATCCCTGCCCCCACGACCCGGGGAACGACGTGGACATGGACGGCGTCTGCGCGAGATCGGACAACTGCCCGCTCGTCGCGAACCCCGATCAGGCCGACCGGGATCACGACGGCGCGGGGGACGCGTGCGACAACTGCCCCGATCTCGCGAACGCGGATCAGGCCGATCCCGACCATGATGGGATCGGGAGCGCCTGCGACAACTGCCCGAACGCCGCCAATCCCGACCAAGCGGATTCGGATTCGACGGGAGTGTTCGTCGAGGAGTTGATCGACGGGAGGTCGTCCCTCGGCTCGGAAGTCGAGTTGGGCGATATCGACGGCGACGGTGATCCCGATCTCGTCGTGGCGGGAGCGCGCCCCGGAATCGTCTGGCGCGAGAACCGGCACGCGTTGAAGGATTTCGGGCCGCAGCGTGTCGTCGACGATGCGGGGGCGCAGGCGGCGGCGGTCGGCGATATCGACGGTGACCGGCACCAGGACATCGTGGCGGTGGAGAGCGATGGGTCTGTCGTGTGGTTCCCGAACCGCGACGGAAAAGGAACGTTCGGCGCGCGGCGTGTCGTCGCGCCGAGCGGAGCGAACGCCGTATCCCCCGCGATCGCGGGGGCCGATCTCGACGGCGACGGAGACCTCGATGTCCTCGTCTCCACGACCGGCGAGGATCGTGTCTCGTGGTTCGAGAATGTCGACGGCGTGGGCAGCTTCGGTCCCGCACGCGGCTTGGCGGCGACGACCGCGGCCGTTGCCGACCTCTCGGCCGTAGATCTCGACGGCGACGGAGACCTGGACGTCCTTGCGGCATCGCCCGACGACAACACGGTCACCTGGTACGAGAACATGGACCGGAAGGGGACGTTCTCGGGTCCGCGCTATCTGTCGCGCAACCTGACCGCCGTGCGTTCGACGGTCGCGGCGGACATCGACGGCGACGGGGATCTCGACATCCTGGCTCCGTCGCGGGATCGGGGCATCGTCTGGTTCGAGAACGTCGATGGCCTCGGCCATTTCGGAGCTCCTCGATCGGTCACCGACTGGGCCCAGGATCCGCGCGACGTCGGGCGCATCCGCGCGGCGGATATCGACGGCGACGGACGTGTCGACGTCCTTGTCTCGACGCACTCCGTGCAATCGTACCGTGTAGGCGTGTCCTGGTTCGCGAACACGGACGGTCGCGGGTCGTTCTCCGGGCCGAAGGAGGTGACCACCCAAGAGCCCGTCGAGCGCGGATTCGCCGTGGCCGACCTGGATCTTGATGGGGACCAGGACGTGGTCACCGCCGCCCTCCAAGCAGCAGCTCCGCTGGCCTGGGACGAAAACACCGATGAGCGCGGTGCCTTCGAACGGCACGTCATTTCTGCCGTTCTCTACCGGGGGCCTCTTGCGATCGCCGACGTGGATGGGGACGGTGCTCCGGACGTCCTGGCCTGGCGCTACCCCGAATTCGTCTGGTACCGGAGCCTGGACCGCGCCACTCGCTTCGCCCAGCCTCAGGCCATCGCTCTGACCGGCGGGGCGCCGGAGAAGGTCGTTCCCTTCGACTCGGATGGAGACGGGGACTCGGACCTCGTCGCAGTCTACTACGACAGTATCGTCGAGTACGAGAACCTGGACGGGAAAGGAAGCTTCGGCGCAAGCCGAGTTCTCTGGGGGCCCAAGCCCGGGGCTGGCGTCGTCGATGCGGTCGTGGCGGATATCGATGGCGACGGCGATGAAGACATCGTGGCGGTGATCGGGTCGTCCTACGACGGGCAGGTCTTCGCACTCTTGAATCCGGGGAACAGCAGCATCCCGTGGCCGGCGGTGACGCTGGCCGCGCCCATTCGCGACGCTCGAGAGATCGCCGTGGGCGACCTCGATGGGGACGGAGATCCCGACATCGCGTATGCAACCAGCGGCTACGACGGAGGTGAGGTCGGCTGGCTCGAGAATCCCGGTTCCGCTGGAGGGCCGTGGAGCAACCACATCATTTCGCCGCCAGGCGTGGGCGCGAGCTCGATCGCGCTCGCGGACCTCGACGGCAACGGTGTCGTCGACGTCGTCGCCGCGTCGCCCCGTTACTACCAGCCGGCCCAGCTGATCTGGTTCCCCAATCTCGGCGCCACGAACGGGTTCGGCGCGATGCGGGTCATCGAAACGTTCAACCTCGACGTTCCAACGATCGTGCGGGCCGCCGACCTCGACGGCGACGGGAACATCGATGTGATCGCCTCGATCACCGGCTGGTACTCGACGGCGACTCGCCTCGTCTGGTATGCGAACGAAGCCACAGCCGGCACGTTCGGCCCCGAGCGCGTCCTGCGGCCGGGGAGCGACGCCGTCGGGCTGCTGATCCCGGCGGACCTGAACGGCACCGGCAGGATCGACGTCGTCGGGTTCGATTCGGACCTCGACCAGATCTTCCGGCTGCGAAACGCGGTCGAAGGTGTCGGCGACGCCTGCGACAACTGCCCGGGTGCGTTCAATCCGGGCCAGGCGGATGCGGACGGCGACGGCGTCGGCGACGCGTGCGACACGTGCACCGACCGTGATCACGACGGTTTCGGCGACCCCGGCTTCGCCTCGACGCAGTGCGCGATCGACACTTGCCCCACGATCCCCAATCCGAGCCAAGCCGATTGGGACGGTGGCGCCTTCGATCCGATCGCGCGTCAGGTGATCAACGGTTCAGGAACCCATCTCCAAACGGCTGCGGTCGCCGACATCGATGGCGACGGCGACGAGGACGTCGTCTACACGTGGACATTCTTCGGTGGTGCGGCCTGGGTCGAGAACGTCCCCGGCGCGGCGGAGTTCGGCGCGTCCCATCCGATCACGACGTCCTATGCCGACGTCCACGCCGCAGCGGCGGGGGACATCGACCGAGACGGGGATATCGACGTCGTCACGGCCGCCGACGACGGTATCGCCTGGTTCGACAATTCTGACGGACACGGTGGGTTCGCGATGAGACCGATCGAGTCGGACACGGCGTACCGGATCGAGCTCGTGGATGTCGACGGCGATGGGGATCTTGACGTCGTGGCGTGGCTCGAGAAGTTGTATCAGGTTCCTCGAGTCTCGTGGTTCGAAAATCTCGATGGACGAGGGTCGTTCGGAGCGGAGCGCGTCATTGGGTCGGCTGCGTGGGCGCCCGTGCTCGCCACGGGCGACCTGGACGGCGACGGCCACACGGACGTCGTCACGGTTGGTCCCGACGCGAAGCTCGGGTGGCTAGCAAACGTCGACGGACGAGGAGGGTTCGGCCCTCCGCAAACGGTCGCCGATCTGCCCGGAGGGCACGCGGTCGCGGTCGGAGACCTCGACGGTGACGGCGCCGTGGATCTCGTCGCCGCCGCATCGAGCACCTACTATCAGGGGTCGATCGTCTGGTTTCGGAATCTCGACGCGCGGGGTCACTTCGGAAGCTCGCAGGTCGTCGACTCGGATAATCCAGCCGTGGACCGCATCGTCGCCGCCGACCTCGACGGAGACGGCGCCGCGGACATCGTGTCCCAGCGCCCTTCGGATGCCGGGGTCGTGTGGTACAAAAACCAGGATCACCGGGGCTTGTTCTCCGCGGCGCGCGCACTTTCGACGCATCCGGGCACCTTCGAGCCGGCCGGCTTCGTCCTCGCCGACCTCGACCGCGACGGCGACCCCGACCTCGTGTGCGATGACGAAAACGCGGTCGTCTGGCACCGGAACGGCGACGGAATCGGGGACGCGTGCGACAACTGCAAGGAGACTTTCAATCCCGGACAGGAAGACCAAGACCGGGACGGCCGGGGGGACGCCTGCGACAGTTGCATCGATTCCGATGGCGATGGCTTTGCCGATCCGGGGACGGCCACGGTTGGGTGCGCGAACGACAATTGCCCATTTGTGTCCAATCCCGATCAGTCGGATCGGGACGGTGACGGCGTCGGGGACGCTTGTGACTCCTGCCCGAACGGGGGGGACTTCGACGGCGACGGTCGCTGCGACGGCGAGGACAACTGCCCCGCGGCGATCAACTCGACGCAGACGGATTTCGACGGCGACGGCCGGGGGGACGCCTGCGACACGTGTCCAGCCGTCCCCAATCCGGACCAGGCGGACTTCGACGGTCTCGGAGCGTTCGGCGCGGAGCGTACGGTGACGCGCGAGGATGGAGTGTCCGGTCCCATCGTCGCCGCCGACTTCGACGGCGACGGCGACACCGACGTCGTCGCCACGGCCAACTACAGGGGTGCGCTTGCGCTCTTCATGAATCTCGACGGGAAGGGCACCTTCGGTCCCCGAGTGATGGTGGCGCCGTTACGAGGGGAAGAAATTGGTCTCGCCGCTGCCGATATCGACGGCGACGGCGACCAAGATCTCCTCGTGGCCGAATACACGAGCGGACTCTATCTCTGGTTCGAGAATACCGACAGCCGAGGCGCGTTCGGCCCCGCGAAGCAAATCGACGCGGTGGCGGGTGCCCTGACCATCCTTCCGGCCGATGTCGACGGCGACGGCGACATCGACGTCGTCACCCTTCCCTACGCGCGGGGCGAAATCGCCTGGTACGAGAACCTCGACGGCAAGGGCACGTTCGGGCCGCGCGTCTCGATCTCGGCGGGCGGTTACGGAAACGGAGTCCGTGTCGGCGATATCGACGGTGACGGGGACCTCGACGTTCTGGCGTGGGAACGGAACGGCGGCAAGATCGCCTGGTTCCCGAACGAAGACGGACGCGGGACATTCGGGCCGCCGCATGCGATCGCTTCGGACCTCTACGACCTCGTCTCCGTCGACCTTGGGGACTTCGACGGCGATCACGACCTCGACGTGTTCTTTGCGTCAGCCTATCTCGGCAAGGTCGGATGGCTGCCGAACACCGACGGCAGCGGAGCGTTCGGCTCCGCTCACCTCATCGGAGCGCAGAGTAGCGGAATCGGAATGGCAATCGTCGCCGACATCGACAAAGACGGGGGCCCCGATGTCCTCATGGGGGGTGCGTGGTATCGCAACCTCCACGACTCCGGGATCTTTGCCGAGCCGCGCCCGTGTCCCGGCGGCTACTTCCCGACACTGGCCGATCTCGATGGTGACGGTGACCTCGACGAAATGCAGGTGTCGGGCGGAATTCGGTGGTTCCCGAACGGGACCGGAGACGGCGTCGGGGACGCGTGTGACAACTGCATTCTCGCCCCCAACCCCGATCAGGCGGATCACGATGCCGACGGAGTCGGGGACGTGTGCGACAACTGCAAGGACGTGCCGAATCCGGACCAAGCCGATTCCGACGGCGACGGGCACGGCGACGCGTGCGATCGGTGCAACGGACCTACGGATCCGGGAGCGCCGGACGCCGATCGCGACGGCGTCCCCGACGCTTGCGACGTGTGCCCGCTCGTTCCCGACCCGGCTCAGTCCGACGACGACGGGGACGGGCTCGGCAACGCCTGCGATAACTGTCCCAGCGCGGCGAACTCCGACCAGGCGGACCTCGACGGCGACCATGTCGGCGACGCGTGCGACCTGTGCATGGATCCGGATTTCGACGGTTTCGGCAGCCCCGGTTACCCAGGAATGACCTGTCCGATCGACAACTGCCCGGCCATCCCTAATTCCGACCAAGCCGACGCCGATGGGGACGGGCGTGGCGACGTCTGCGACAACTGCCCTGGCGTCTCGAATCCGGACCAGCGCGATGCCGACGGCGACGGGATCGGCGACCTCTGCGACAACTGTGCCGGAGTGTCGAACCCGAGCCAGGCCGACGCCGACGGGGACGGCATCGGTGACGGCTGTGACCGGTGCACCGATACGGATCACGACGGATTCGGCGATCCCGGCTACCCGCAAACGACCTGCCCAATCGACAACTGTCCCTCCGCATTCAACCCCACGCAGGCGGACGGCGATGGCGACGGGGCGGCCGACGCCTGCGACGACTGCCCGACGGTGTGGAATCCGCAGCAAGTGGATTCCGACGGTGACGGTCTCGGCGATGCCTGCGACATGTGTCCCTTCGCGGTCGATCCGGCACAAGTCGACAGCGATGGGGACGGCGTGGGCGACGCCTGCGACGATTGCCCTGTGATCTCCGATCCTCGCCAGGTCGATGCCGATCGCGACGGCAAAGGCGACGTGTGCGACGACTGTGTGGACGTGGACTTCGATCTTTACGGGGATCCCGCCATTCCGGGGCAGACGTGCCCCGCCGACAATTGCCCCCTCGTCTCGAACCCGGATCAGCTCGACGGGGACGGTGACGGGGTCGGCGACGCCTGCGACAATTGCCCGACCGTTGCCAACGCCGATCAGGCCGACCTCGACCCGGGTGTCCTCTTCCAGCCGCAGCAGATCGTCTCCTACGCGGCCACCGGCGCGCTTGCGGTCGTGGCGGCGGACTTCGACCACGACGGAAGGCCCGATCTCGTGGCCGCGCTTCACGACGCATCATCCATCGTGTGGTATCGAAACCTGGGAGGTGGTCGATTCGCTCCGGGTGTCACCATGTCCACGGACGCGTCCGGTGCGTACTCGGTGGCCGCTGCCGATATCGACGGCGACGGATTCGCCGACGTGGTCTCCGCATCTGAGGACGACGGGAAGATCGCCTGGTATCCGAACGTCGCCGGGCTGGGGTTCGGCGCCGAGCACGTCGTGTCGACCAACGACAACAGTGCCCACGCGGTAACGGCTGCCGATCTCGACGGCGACGGCGACCTTGATCTTGCCGTCGCGGTCTACTACCAGCGCTCGATCGTTTGGTTGGAGAACCTTGACGGGGCCGGAACGTTTTCCCTGGAGCGTGTCATCGCCAACAACATGCTGGGCGCGCAGTCGGTGCAGGCGGCGGATATCGACGGCGACGGCGATCCGGACCTGCTCGTCACCGCCCAGTTCGGCTCGGCGAAGATCGCGTGGTACGAAAACCGCGGCGGAGGAGTATTCGGGCCGGCGAGGCCGATCTCGCTCACAGCTGCCCTTGCCACCTCGGCCACGGCCGCGGATATCGACGGCGACGGCGATCTCGACGTCGTGGCCACCTCGTCCGGAAGCGAAACGGTTGCGTGGTACGAGAACACGGACGGGGCGGGGACGTTCGGCCCTCCGAGAACGATCTCGAATGCCTCGAACGGCCCGCAACAGGTCGTGATCGCGGACCTCGATGGGGACGGAGACGCCGACGTGGTGGTCGCGTTGCCGGACGACAGCTCCATCGCCTGGTACGAGAATCTGGACGGCCGAGGGTCGTTCGGCCCGCGCCGAGCCGTCACCTCCGCCGACGGCGCGATCGCGGCCTGTATCGCCGATTTCGACCAGGACGGCGATCTCGACGTCGCCTGGGCGGCGGGTGGGGCAGGCGAAATCGGCTGGTCCCCGAACGGACCCGGCGACGGCGTAGGCGACGTCTGCGACAACTGTCCCCAAGTGTGGAATCCGGACCAGCAGGACTCGGACGGAGACGGAATCGGGGACGCCTGCGCGGCGCCGCCGGCGCGCGGGACATCCCTGCCGAGGATCCCGCTCACGCTCAGTGCAAGACCCTCAGCTCCTCGCCGTTGAGCCGCCTGTAAGGAACACGTCCGACCTAGAGCCTCTCCCCAATCGTATCGACGACTAGGCGGAACCCGCGAGTGAAGACGTCGGCGGGCGGCAGGAGGCTCGCCACCACGTACCCCTCGGCAGCGAAGTCGAAGAAGTACCCGGGATGGATCGCGACGCCGCGCCTTTCCAACAGCTCGAGAGCCAGGGCCTCCTCGGTCATCACGCGCGGGAAACGCAAGACGACGCTCCATCCGCCGCCGGGCGGGAGGAGCTCGAGGGCGGGGAGCCCGCGCACGATCGCGCGCGCGGCGGCGAGGTTCTCGCGGCAGCGCGAGAGGATCGCATCGCGCACCGGCTCCGCGCGCCGGAGAATCTCCGGGAGCGCCTCCTGGATCGGCGTGCCGACCGACAGGTAGTTGTCGGCGACGAACTCGAGCGCGTCGAGGTCCCGCGCGGCCTCGTCATCGGAGCCGCCGACCACGATCCACGACAGCTTCAGCTGCGGGAGTCCGCGGCTCTTCGACAGCCCTCCCAGCGTGAAGGTCGGCCCCGATCGCCGCGAGGCGAACGAGGCCGGGTGATCCGCGGGATCGAGCGGGAAGTCGAGGAAGACCTCGTCCACGATCAGCGGAAGCGGCGGGACCTCGACCCCGCGCGACCGGGCGAGGCGCTCCGCCGCCGGCCATTCGACCCACGAGCCGGTCGGGTTGTTCGGATGGACGACGATCGCGGCGCGGGCGGCATCGGCGTCGCGCAGGGACGGCGGCCGGGGCTGCCAGCCGTGGGCGGGGTCGAGGGCGTACGGGACGGTGCGCAGCCCCTCGAGCGCCGCCAGGTGCTCGAACAGCGGGTAGGACGGCGCGGGGACGAGCACGGCGTCGCCCGGGTCGCAAAGAATCTTGAACAGGAATCCGTACGCCTCGCTCGACGACGCGGCGAGCACGATCCGTTCCGGGTCGAGAGAGACGCCGTGGCGGGCGTACTCGCCCGCGACCGCCTCGCGCGCCGAGCGCAAGCCCTTGGGGTCGGGGCGGTAGACGAGACCCGACGGGTCTCGAAGCGGATCGAGGAGCCCGTCCGGATACCGGAATCCGCATCGGGTCGGGTTGGTGGCCGTCAAGTCGAACGGAATCTCGCCGCGATTCTTGCGCGCCCGGGCGAGCGCGTTCGGGGCGAGATCGGCGGGGATGCGGCGGGATGTCACCCCTCGATTATGAGATAAAGTCGGGATGCGGAGGATCTTTCCATGTCGCGCCCGATCTTCAAGGTCGACAGCTTCACCGACAAGCCGTTCGCCGGAAATCCCGCCGGAGTCTGCCTCCTGGACGCCCCGCGGCCCGATCCCTGGATGCAGTCGGTCGCCGCGGAGATGAACGTCGCCGAGACCGCCTTCCTCGCCCCCCGGAAGGACGGCTTCGGGCTGCGGTGGTTCACGCCGACGGCCGAAGTGGACCTGTGCGGCCACGCGACCCTCGCCTCCGCGCACATCCTGTGGGAAGAGGGGATCGTGGCGCCCGACGCCGAGGCGCGCTTCCACACGCGGAGCGGCCTCTTGACCGCGCGTCGCGCGCGCACCGCGATCGCGTTGAACTTCCCCGCCGAGCCGGTGGCCGCCGCCGAGCCGCCTCCCGGCCTGGCCTCGGCGCTGGGCATTCCGTTCACCTTCTGCGGGAAGAACCGCATGGACTACCTCATCGAGGTCGCCGACGAGTCGGTCGTTCGATCGCTCGTTCCCGGACCGGGGGCCCTGGCCTCGATGCCGGCTCGCGGCGTCATCGTAACCGCGCGGGCCTCGATGCCGAAGGCGGACTTCGTCTCGCGCTTCTTCGCCCCGGCGGTCGCCGTGGACGAGGACCCCGTCACCGGCTCGGCGCACTGCGCGCTCGCCCCCTACTGGGGGGCGAAGCTCGGCAAGACCGCGATGACCGGCTACCAGGCCTCGCCGCGCGGAGGCTGGGTCGGCGTCCGGTGGAACGGCGATCGCGTGGATCTCGAGGGGCGCGCCGTCACCGTCCTGCGCGGTACCCTGGTCGTCTAGCGATGGCGCAATTCGGTCGCTGTTCGGTCGGACTCGTGGCGGCGCTGCTGCTGATCGCACCGTCCTGTTCCCTCAAGAAGCTGGCCGTCAACAAGGTCGGGGACGCGATCGCCTCGGGAGGGTCCACCTACGAGCGGGACGACGACGTCGAGCTGGTCGGGGACGCGCTGCCGTTCAGCCTGAAACTCCTCGAAAGCCTCCTCTCGGAATCTCCGGACCACCTCGGGATGTTGAATGCGACGTGCAAGGGGTTCACCAGCTACGCCTACGCCTACGTCCAGAGCGGGGACAAGGCGCTCGCCGACCCCGACCTCGCGGCCGCCGATGCGATTCGGGCCCGCGCCCGGCGGCTCTACCTGCGGGCCCTGCGCTACGGGTTGCACGGCCTCGACGTCAGCTATCCCGGATTCTCGAGCCGGCTCACCGCCGACCCGAAAGGGGCCGTGGCGGTCGCGAAGGCAAAGGACGTCGAGCGCCTCTACTGGTGCGCGGCGGCGCTCGGGCTCGCGATCTCGGTCTCGAAGGAGGACGCCGCGATGATCGCGCGGGTCCCGGAGGTCGAGGCGATGCTCGATCGGGCGCTCGCCCTCGACGAATCCTGGGGGGAAGGCACGCTCCACGAGTTCGCGATCACGCTCGCCTCCGCCAAGCCGGGGGGCGGGCGCGCCGAAGAGCTCGGCAAGCACTACGAGCGGGCGCTGGCCCTTTCCCACGGCACGCGCGCCGCCCTGTTCATCACCTACGCCGAAGCGGCCGCCGTGCCGAAGCAGGACGCCCGCATGTTCCGTGATCTCATCGCGAAGGCGCTCGCGGTCGATGCGGACGCCCACGAAGAGATCCGGTTGTCGAACCTCGTCGCCCAGCGGCGCGCCCTCTGGCTGCGGGCCCACGTCGCCGACTTCTTCCTCGATCCCGGCGCAGACGACGCCGGAACCGGAGGCGCCCGATGAGAAGCCGCCCGATCGCCCCGATCGTCCTCGCCGCGGCGCTCGCCGCGCTCAGTCACGGCCGGGCCGTCGCCGAGACGGTGACGATCACGATGGGAACGGTGGCCCCGGCCGATTCGCCGTGGCACCGGGTCCTGAAGCAGATGGGGGAGGACTGGAAGAAATCGTCGAACGGCCAGGTCGTCCTCAGGATCCTCCCCGGGGGCACGCTGGGCGACGAGCTGGCGATGGTGCAGAAGATGCGGGCCGGCCTCCTGCAGGGGATGGCGATCTCCGGGGCCGGCCTTCCCGAGATCGAGCCCGGGGCGATGTGTCTCGAGATCCCCCTCGTCTTCGATTCGTACGAAGAGCTCGACTATGTGCGCGACCGGATCGCCCCGAAGCTCGCGACCCGGATCGAGGCCAAGGGGTTCGTCGTGCTCAACTGGGGGGACGCCGGCTGGGTCCACTTCTTTTCGAAGACCCCCGCCCGCACCCTCGACGACGTTCGCAAGACCAAGCTCTATATCACCGCCGGAGACGCGCAGGCGGAAAGCCTCTACAAGACCGCAGGGTTCAGGCCCGTGCCCCTGCAATCGACCGACATCCTAGCGTCGCTCCAGACCGGGATCATCGACTCGTTCGACGTCCCGCCGCTCTTCGCCCTTTCGGGACAGATGTTCGCGCTCGCGAAGAACATGAACGACGTGAGGTGGGCGCCGCTCATCGGGGTCACGCTCGTGACCCGGAAGACCTGGGACAAGATCCCGGCCGAGCTGCGACCGAAGCTGCTCGCCGACGCCGCGACCGCCGGTGAGAAATTCCGCGGCGAGATCCGCAAGCTCTCGGAGGACTCGATTGGCGAGATGCAGAAGCGCGGCCTGAACGTCATCCAGACGACCCCCGCGGAGCGCGCGGAGTGGAAGCGCGACGCGGAGGCGTTCTGGCCGAAGATCCGCGGCTCGTACATCTCCGCCGACCTCTTCGACGAGGTCGTGAAGCTGCGCGACGAATACCGCGCCGGGGCCAGGGGCGCGACCGGGCCGGCCAAGTGAGCTTGGTCGCGAAGGCCGCGCGCGGGGCCGCCCGCGCGGAGGACGCCGTGTCGATCGCCGCGATCGGCCTGCTCGCGACCCTTCCGCTCCTCGAGATCGTTCTCCGGAAGACCTTTCGGGTCGGGATCCCGGGATCGATCCTGATCGTCCAGCACCTCACGCTGGTCGTGACCTTCGCGGGCGCGGCGCTGGCCGCTCGCTCCGACCGGCTGCTCGCGCTCGAGACGGGGACGTTCCTCCCGGACTCCTGGCGTCCGCCGGCACGCTGGTTCGCCTACGCGGTCGGCGTCGGCTTCTGCGCGTGGCTCGCGCGCGGGGGCCTGGGATTCGCGCTGGCCGAGCGGCAGGGGGGAAAGATCCTCGTGCTCGGCATCCCGTCGTGGGCGGTCGTGGCGTTGATGCCCGCTGCGGTCGGCCTCATCGGCCTGCGCCTGGCATGGCTTTCGTCCGATCGCAAGCTCTGGCGTGCCCTCTCGCTCGCGGGACTGGCGATTCCGCTCGCCCTCGGGACCGACGGGATCGGGGCCTCTCTCGTCGTCCCCGGGGTCGGGCTGATCATCGTCGCCGCGGCGCTGGGCCTTCCGATCTTCGCGGCGCTCGGCGGCCTCGCCCTCCTCGCGTTCCACGCCGTCGCAGTCCCGGCGGCGACGGTGCCGGCGGCGGCCTACACGCTGACGACCCTCCCGGTCCTTCCCGCGGTCCCGCTCTTCACCCTGACCGGCTACATCCTGGCGGCGGGAAAGGCCTCGGATCGCGTCGTGAGGGCCTTCGACGCGCTGGTTGGATGGCTTCCCGGGGGCCCGGCGATCGTGACCACGCTCGTCTTCGCCTTCTTCACTTCTTTCACCGGCGCCTCCGGCGTGACGATCCTGTCGCTCGGTGGGTTGCTCTATCCGGTGCTCCTGAAGTCGCACTTCGGCGAGAGGTTCTCGCTCGGGCTCGTGACCGTCTCGGGGTCGATCGGGCTCCTCCTCCCTCCCTCGATCCCGATCATGCTCTACGCGGTTCGCGCGCAGCTCCCGATCGACAAGATGTTCCTCGGCGGGATCCTCCCGGGGATCCTACTGGTGGTCCTGGTCGCGCTGCTCGGCGTGCGGGAGGGACGCAAGGTCCCCGAGTCGCGCCAGCCGTTCGCCTGGCGCGAGGCGGCGGCGGCGACGCGCGGGGCGATCTGGGAGCTGCTCCTCCCGGTCGTGATGCTGGTGGCGATCTTCGGCGGCTTCGCGACCACGGTCGAGGCCGCGGCGCTGACGGTGCTTTGGGCGCTCCTCATCCAGTGCGTCATCCACCGTAACGTGTCGATCACCCGCGATCTCCCGAAGATCTTCCTCGACGCGGCGGTACTGGTCGGCGGCTTCCTGATCATCTTGAGCGTGGCGCTGGCGCTGACCGACTACTTCAACTTCGCCGAAATCCCCGACCACGCGCTGGCGTTCGTGCAGGCGCACGTCCACTCGAAGGTGGTCTTCCTGCTCGCCCTCAACGTCTTTCTGCTCATCGTGGGGGCGATGATGGACATCTATTCGGCGATCTTCGTCGTGGTGCCGCTGGTGACCCCGATGGCGACCGCCTACGGGATCGACCCGATCCACCTCGGGATCATCTTCCTGGCGAACCTCGAGCTCGGGTACTTGACTCCGCCGATGGGGGAGAACCTCTTCCTCGCCGCGTACCGGTTCGACAAGCCGGTGCTCGGCGTCTTCCGGGCGACGCTCCCGTTCTACGCGATCATCGCGGCGGGTGTGCTCTTGATCACCTACGTCCCGGCGATGACCCTGTGGCTGGCGCGCTGACTACGGCTTTTTCGGAATCGTGATGTCCACCGTCGTCACCTTGCCGAGCGTGTCGAGGGGCTTCGGGAAATCGGCGGCGCGCCCGACGACGAGCAGCGTCAAGTCGTCGGGATGCAGGTACTTCGAGGCAACCCGCGCGACGTCGTCCTTGGTGACCTTCTCGATGTTGGACCGGTAGGTCTCGAGGTAGTTCTCGGGGAGCCCGTAGTAGGCGTAGGCCATCTGCTGCGAGAGGATGCCGGCGCGTGAGTCGTAGTTGAAGATGAACGAGTTGAGGATCGACTCCTTCGCTTGCTTCATCTCGTCGTCGGTCGCGGGGCTCGAGATCATCCCGCGGATCTCGTCCTTCAACGCCGCGATCGCGTCGTAGACCGACGGGGACTTCGTGGACATCGTGAAGCGGGCGAGCCCCTGCCGGTTGAACGCCGCCCCTAGCCCGCCGCCGACACCGTAGGCGAGCCCCTTCTTCGTCCGGATCTGATTCATCAGGCGACCGGAGAAGCCCCCTCCGAGAACCTCGTTCATGACCTGCGCGGCGAAGTAGTCGGGGTTCTTCTGCTCGATCCCCAGATGCGCCATGGCGATGTTCGCCTGCGTCACGTCCGGCTTCTCGATGAAGAAGACCCCGGGGTTGGGCGTCTTGCGGTAGGCGACCGGCGGCGTCGCGACGGCGGCTCCCTTGGGCCAGCTCTCGAACGCCTTCTCGATCGTCTTCCGCATCTCCTTCGGATCGAAGTCCCCGGTGACCCCCAGGAGCATTCCGTTCGGGACGTAGTAGGTGTCGTGCCACTTCACGAGGTCGTCGCGCGTGATCGCGGCGATGCTGGCGTACTGCTCGAGCGAGACCACCGGGGAGTCGGCCCCGTAGACGAGGCGGCCGAGCTCGCGCCCGGTGATGCCGCCGACGTTGTCGTTCCGGCGCGAGATCGAGGAATTCGCCTGGATCTTGGCGAGGTCGAGCTTGTCCTGCGCGTAGGCGGGCTTGCGCAGCATCTCGAGGAAGACCTTGAAGACGGCGTCGAAGTCCGGCTTGAGGCAGTTCATCCCGGCCGAGCCGGAGTCCCCGCCGATCCCGGAGTCCATGAACGCCGCG
>JBGQLU010000007.1:0-48840 GCA_041500265.1 Acidobacteriota bacterium
CCGCCGGGCGATCGCCGACGCGGCCAGCGAGAGCAGCGAGATCGTCGCGATCCAGATCCACGCCCCGACCACGATCGCGAATGCGATCCGGATGTGGCCGGCGAACCAGCCCCAACCCTCGAGCCAGCTCTGGAAGAGGAAGAGAAAGAGCCCCGACACCCACGTGATCGACGACAGCAAGGCGACGAGCGCGGCCATCTTCCCGACCGCGTAGGCGGTGCGCGACAACGGGCGGCCGAGGTAGAGCGGGAGCGCGCCGTTGGCCAGATCCGGCGAGACGAGGCCGGGGCCCACCAGGAGCACGAGCAGGCCGCCCAGGGCGAAGCATTGGACGCCCATGAACGCCGCGAAGAAATCCGCGTCCACCGGCGCGAGCTTGACCGCGTCGAGCCCCAAGCTCGACAGCGCGGCGATGTTGTGGTGCAGGTAGATCCACAGCGTCGCGATCACCGGCCAGGTGAAACACAGCGTGAAGAACCCGACGAACAGCCGGGACCGGAAGACCTCGCGCCAGGCGTAGCGGGGGAGCACCCGCCAGCGCGCCGACAGCGGGGTGATGGGACCGTCGTAGCCGCGGTAGCGGCGGTCATACACGGCCACGGGGTTCCTCCATCGCCTTCAGGAAGATGTCCTGGAGCGAGTCGCGCTTGTAGTCGAGCTTGCGGATCTGGAGCTGCTGGGCGGCGGCGAGGCGGTAGAGGTCGCGCACCCCCACCGATTCCGGCAGCACCATCCTCAACCGACCCGGGCCGATGAGGGCGCAAATGCAGCCGAGCTCCTCGGCCGCGGCGGCGAAGGCGCGGTCGTTCCCCCGCGTTTCGACCTGCAGGAACTTGCGGTTGGCCTTCCGCTCCTCCTCGAGGTTGCCGTGGAAGGCGATCATGCCGTCCTTCAGCACGAGCGCCTCGTCGCAGCATTCCTCGACATCGCGGAGCAGGTGCGACGAAAGGACGATCTGCGCGTGTCCCGAGTCGCGGATCTCCTTCACGAGGCGGATCATCCGCGCCCGGGCCGGCGGGTCGAGGCCGTTGGTGGGCTCGTCGAGGAAGAGGATCTTGGGAGCGTGAACGATGGCTTGCGCCAGCTTGGCCATCTGCTTCATGCCGAGCGAAAAGCCCTCGAGCGTGCGATAGCGCGCCTCGCCCAGCCCGACGTACTGGAGCGTCTCGTGCGCGCGCTCGAGCGCCGCGCCGGGAGGCAGGCCCGACAGCTCGCCCATCATCCGCACGAAGCGGACCGCGGTGATCCCGGCGATGAAGGCGTCGTTTTCGGGCATGTAGCCGACCATGCTCTTGAGGCGGCTGGTCCCCATGACGACGTCCTCGCCATGCATGCGCGCCGAGCCTTCCGACGGGCGATGGAAACCGAGGAGCGTGTGGATGAGCGTCGTCTTGCCGGCGCCGTTCGGACCGAGAAGCCCGATCGCCCGGCCGGTCAGCCGGGCCGTCAGGCCCCGAAGGATGGGGCGCCCGCCGAAGCGGACGCCCAACCCGGAGAGCTCGATCGCGCCGGAAACGGTCATGGCGTGGCCGGGGCTCCTTGCGCTCTCGCATGCCGCGCATGCTCGAGGGCGCGGTCGAGGACGCCGAGGTTCTGGGCGGAGACGATCGAGCCGAGCAAGGAGCCCAGACCCGCCTCGCCGCGCGAGGCGACGACGATGCGGTCGTCCTCGGCGTACGCGGTGAGCAAGTGCGGGCCGCTCTCCGCCGCCATCGCCTGGATCTCCCGCGCCTGGGCCGAATCCACGGCGCCGGAGATCTGCCCGGCGATCGGTCCGATCGTCGGCCCGAGGTTCTCCCAGACCGCCGCGGAGACGTTCACCTGGCCGTCGCGCGGAAGCAGGGCGAGGAACTCCTTCGACCGGATCAGCGAGTAGCCGTTGCCGCGTTGCTCGATCGCGCGGTCGAGCAGCGCCCGGCTGGGCGCGGCGATCAGGTAGCCATCCGAGTACGTGTAGCGCATGGGAACGTTGGCCGCCTCCGCACCGTTGAAACGCACGACCCAGTCGGTTCGGTTCCCGGTCTCTTCGCGCTCGACGACGATTCGTCCCGCGCTTCGGCGGGCGGCGATCCGCTCGTTCGCCCAGGCGACGAGGTTTTCGAAGGCCGATTGGAACCGGGACGGGTCGTAGACCTCGACCGCGAGCTTCCAGGACGGCACAGGCAGGACCGGGCCGTCGAGGGCGATCGCGACGTCGCCGCCGAGGGTCGAGGCGAGATCCTTGAGCGCGGGGAGGCCGCCTTCGGCGTCCGCGTCGGACAGGCGCTGGGCGAGATCCGCATGGTCCGGACCGACCCACGACAGGATCTCTCCGAATAGCACCTCCGGCCGCTTCAACACCGCGGCCGCGGCGAACGCCGCGTCGGGGGAGACGAACTCCGCGGCGCCCAGCGGCGCCGGCGCCGCGAGCCAGCCCATGACCCCGCGACGGGGCTGGTCGAACGAGATCTCGGCGCGGTGCTCGGCGCCGTCGGGCCCTTCCGTCCGCTTGAAGACGAGATACTGGGCGTCGAGCACGCCCATGCGATCCCACTGGGCCGCGACACGCTCCCCCTGCCCGCCGCGGGCGCGGGCGTCTGCGGCGGCGCGCGAGATCATCGTCTTCAGGTCGACGCCGAACAGCCACGAGGCTCCGTCGGCGTAGGCCTGCTGGAGCTTGTCGCGGAGGATCGAGCCCTGCCACCGCGTCGCGCCGGCCACGGGCGCGCCGGGCCGAAGGTGCGTCAGCTGCATCACGTTGCCGTCGAACGTGAGCGACGTCTCGCGGACGAGCTCCTTCCGGTTCTCGGCGTGCTTGATGTCCTTGACGAGCATCTTGCGGATCGCCGCCGGGTCCTTGACCTCGGCGGTGACCACGGGGCCGGCCAGGTGGCCGGAGCCGTCCATGCCGAGGGAAATCACGATCTCGTCGCCGAGCTGGCTGCCGTAGGCCTCGAGGCGCGCGAACGCCTCGTCCATGTCCTTCTGCTGCTCGGGCCCGGTCATGTGCTCGGTCCACCAGGCCTGCAGCGCCTCGCTCTGCGCCACGTGCTCCTCGAACACCTTCTTGGCCTCGACGAGCGAATCGGTCAGGTTGGGAATCGCCGCGTAGAGCAGGGTCCCGTCGGGCATCCTGTCGAGAAGGCTCGACGCGTAGCGGAGCTTCGGATTCGGCACGCGGGCGTCCAGGTCCTTCCGCAGGGAGGCCAGCTCGTGGAGGAGCTGGGTGTAACGCTCGGCGTCCTTGCTCCAGGCGATCTCGTCGGAGACGGCGATCGGCGCCACCGCGTCGGTCGTCACCACCTGGTCCCCGGGGGAGAGGAGCCGGGCGCTCCCGTCGGCATCGACCTTGACGGAGCCCTCGACGACCGAGACGCGGGAGCCCTTGGTTCCGTGATTGACCGCGAAGATCGTCCCCTTCACGGAGACCAGGCAATCCTCGGTGGTCACGTCCAGATGCCCGGATCCTTGCGGCGAGGCCTCGACGATGATGCTGCCGTTTCCGAGCGCGATCGTCGCGCCGTCGCGACGCCCGCGCACGGCGAACTCCGTGCGATCGCGCATCTCGACTCGCGAGCCGTCGTCCAACTGCAACAGGGCCCCGGAATCCTTCGCGGAGCGGACGAGATCCTTCGCGGGGACCGACATCCCGGCGCGCAGCGCCACGAGGCCGCCGTCCTTCAGCTGATAGAGCGATCCGTCGACCCGCAGGACCTTGAGATGCGGGTTCGCCGTGAGGCCGGGGAGGACCTCCCAGGCCGCGTACCCGGCCAGGAGGGCGACCGACGCCATCGCCGCCGCGGCAGCCCACCGGCGGACGTACGTGCGTCCGGTGCCCGGGGCCGGCGCGGCCGCGACCGCGCGCGGCTGCCGCGCCGCGATCAGCGCGCGGCGGCAGGGGATGCACTCCCGGGAGTGGTCCTCGAGCAGGAGCGCTTCGGCGCGCCCGAGGCGGCCGGCGAGATAGTCGGGGATCAGCGTCTGGAATCCGGCGCAGCTTTCGATGTGAGCGCTCGCGGGGCGGCCGGCAAGCGCCTGGTCGAAGCCGAGGGCAGAGCGAACGCGGCCGGCGGCGGCGTCGATCTCGGCGCGGGCGGGCTCGTCGCCCCGAATCCCGTCGAGGATCGAATCGAGCGACGGCTTGCGGGTGTCGTGCGTGCTCATCGGAGGTCTCCCTTCAGTTCCTTTTGCAGCCTGGCCCGCGTCCTGTGGAGCGTCACGGCGACGGTGCTCCACGACGTGTTCAACATGCGGGCGATCTCGCGGTTCCCGTATCCTTCGAAATAGCGAAGGACGAACATCTCGGCGGCGCGGGGCGGAAGCCCGGCGAGCGCCTCGCGGACCCTCGATCCGATCTCCGCGCTCCGGCGGTTCAGCTCGGGGCCCGGGGCGGCGTCGCGGAAGCGCTCCGCATCTCCGATCGGCTCGGAGTGCTGCGCCTTGCGGCGCCTCAGGAGGTCGACCGCCGCGTTCGCCGCGGCGCGGTGGAGGTAGCTCGCGGCTTCGGCGGGCGGAGGGACCGGGTCCTCCCGCCGGACGAGGCGGAGAAAGACGTTCTGGAGCACGTCCTCGGCGTCTTCCGCGCGGCCCGTGATCCGCCGGGCGACCCGGTAGATCCGATCGTGGTGAAGCTCGAAGAGGTCCTGGACGGTGGCGTCGGTCTTGGGCACCGTCCTCGGTTCGATTCGGGGCAACGCGTGCACGGCCTTCTCCTTGGTTCGGTCCTCACTCGTCAAGACGCGCCTCCCCGTCCGGCCATTAACCGATCCGAAGCCTGGCCTATCCTAAGCCTCGTGCCGACCCTCGCGATCGACCCCGAAGTCGCCCCTCTACTCCGGGTGGGGCGCGTGGACGCCGCCCCCGTGCGCGTCGGACCGGCCGGAGCGGCGCTGCGCGCCGAGATCTCGGACCTCTGCGCCCGCGCGGTTTCGCTCTACGCCGGGCGTCCGCCGTCAGAAATCGAGGCCTTGGGCCCGGGCCGGCGGCTCTACCGAGCGTTCGGTATCGACCCCACCTCCACGCGACCGTCCTCGGAGGCGTTGCTGCGCCGGATCCTCCAGGGGAAGCCGTTCCCCGAGGTCAACTCGGCGGTGGACGTGTGCAATCTCTGCTCGGTGAGCTTCCTGCTCCCGATCGGGCTCTACGACCCCGGGAAGATCCGCGGGGGGATCACCCTCCGGCGCGGCCGTCCCGGCGAGTCGTTCGCCGGCATCCGGAAGGAGGAGGTCCACCTCGGCGGCCGCCCCGTGCTGGTCGACGACCTCGGCCCGTTCGGGAATCCAACCTCGGATTCCGTGCGCGCGTGCGTCGATCTGGAGACGAAGTCGCTGCTCATGGTGATCTTCGGGCCCCACGAGGCCCCGGCCGATCTACTCGAGGCCCACGTGAGGTTCGCGCGAGAGGCGATCGGGCGCCATCTAGCACCTCCGGGGCCCCCGTCCGAAGGGCCGACCGTCCCGCTTCGCGGTGATTGACAGAACGGCTCGCGCCCCTTAACGTTGTCCCAGGTCCTGGCGGCATTCCTCTCGTACAGAAACGAAAGAACTGCGCGCCGCTACCTCGGGAGATCGCTCCCGGCGCTTCGGCGCGCCCGTAGGGTCCGGCCGGTCGGACCGGGGCCAGGACCTGGTATCGGCCTCCGGATCGGAGGCGCAGGAGTTTGAGAGATGGGAACGAGACTGTATGTCGGCAACCTCCCCTTCAGCGCGGACGAGGACCAGGTCCGCGAGCTCTTCGGCCGCAACGGCCGCAACGTGGTCGAGGTCAAGCTCGTGACCGACCGCGACACCGGCCGCCCGCGTGGCTTCGGTTTCGTGGAGATGGGGAGCTCGGAGGACGCCGACGGCGCGATCCGCGATCTCAACGGCCAGGACTTCGGCGGCCGCCCGCTGACCGTCAACGAAGCGCGTGAGCGCACTTCGGGCGGCGGCGGCGGTGGCGGCGGGTTCGGTGGAGGCCGTGGTGGGGCCGGCGGTGGCGGCGGCTACGGCCGCGGCGGCGGTGGCGGTGGCGGACGCCGGTACTGATCCTTCGACCGATATTCCTCCAGGGGCGCTCCATCGCGGGGCGCCCCTTCGTGTTTCAGGGCACTCGCTCGGTCGCCGCGTCACCCGCTCCGGCCCCCTCTTCACCCTCCTCGGGGGGCGCGGAATCGTCGAGCATGCGGTAAAGCGTCCGCCGGTCGATGCCAAGCGCGCGCGCGGCGGCCGCCTTGTTCCCGTGGCGCGCTTCGAGCACGCGCCGGGCGTACTGCTTCGAGACGTCCGCGAGCGTGAGCCCCGCCCGGGCCGCGCCGGCGAGCTCGTCGCTTGCCTCCGCCGTGACAGCGGCCTGGCTCAGGTCTTCCGGCACGATCGTGTCGAGGTCGGTCAGCGCGACCGCACGCTCGAGGGCGTTCGCGAGCTCGCGAACGTTGCCCGGCCAGTCGTGGGTCATCAGCCGCCTCACCGCGGCGGACGAGATCCCGACGATCGGGCGGCGAAGCCGCGTGCAGGCCCGCGCGAGGAGATGGTCGACGAGGGGAAGAAAGTCCTCCCGCCGCTCGCGCAACGGGGGCACCTCGATCCGGATCACGTTGAGCCGGTAGTAGAGATCCGCGCGGAACCGCCCCTCGCGGAGGAGGGACTCGAGCGGGCGATTGGTCGCCGCGAGAACGCGCGTGTCGACTTCCACCTCGTCCGTGTGCCCGAGCGGGCGCACGCGGCCGGACTCGAGCACGTGAAGGAGCTTCGCCTGCGTCTCCTGCGGCAGCTCGCCGATCTCGTCCAGGAACAGGGTTCCTCCGCTCGCGGCCGCGAAGTAGCCCTTCCGGTCCTCGCGGGCGTCGGTGAAAGCGCCGCGCCGCACCCCGAACAGCTCGGATTCGACGAGCGCGTGGGGCAGCGCGGCCGCGTTCAGCTGGAAGAAGGGAGCCTCGCGCCGGGGTCCGGAATCGTGAATGAGGCGCGCCAGGACCCCTTTGCCGGTGCCGCTTTCCCCCGTGATCAGCACGGTGGCGTCGGTGGCGGCGGCGCGCCGCGCGAGATCGACCGCGCGCTGCATCGAGGGGCTGTTCGCGACGATCGTTCCGTCCCCCTCAGCTTCGAGCCGGTCGCGGAGCCGGATGATCTCCCGCCGCATCTGCCTTTCGCGCAGCGCCCTCTCGACCGCCAAGCCGAGCACCTCGATCCGGAACGGCTTGGCGACGAAATCGGCCGCCCCGGCGCGCACCGCCTGCACCGCGAGGTCGATGCTCCCGAACGCCGTCATGAGCACGACGAGCTGGCCCGGGTGCCGCGCCTGGATCGCGGACAGGAGCTCGATGCCCCGCATTTCGGGCATCTCGACGTCCGAGATCACGAGATCGAAAGGCTCGGCGTCGAGTCGCGCCATCGCCTCCGAGGGCGACGTCGCCCCGGTGACGGCGTACCCCTCCCGGCCGAGCTCCTCGCCGAGGAAGGACACCACCTCCTTGTCGTCGTCGAGGATGAGCAGGCGCGCCTTGGTCTTCGTCATGCGTGGGCCCCACGGAGCGGCAGATCGATCGTGAACCGGGTCCCCGCGCCCACGGCGGAGGCGACCGAGATGCTGCCGCCGTGCGCCTGCAGGATCGCGCGGACCACCGCCAGCCCGAGCCCCGTGCCGCCCTCGCCCGCGCGGGTCGTGAAGAACGGCTCGAACAGGCGTGCCCGGGTCTCTTCGTCCATGCCGCACCCGTCGTCTTCGACCTCGAGCCGCGCCGCCGCGATCGGGCCTTCGGCGGCCTCGGTCGTCGCGAGGTCGAGACGGATCGCGATGTGCCCCCCGTCGGGCGTTGCCGCCAGCGCGTTCTTGAGCAGGTTCAAGACGACCTGCTGGATCTGATCGATGTCGGCCAGGACTTGCGGGAGATCCGGCCGGCACGTAAATGCGAGGTCGATGCGCCGGCGGCGCGCGGCCGGCGCCAGCAGGTCGAGGATCGTCCGGACGGGAGCGGCGAGGTCGGTCGCGATGGGCCGCACCGGGCGCCGGCGAGCGAAGCTCAGGAGCTGCTCGACGATTCCGGCGATCCGATCGGCCTGCTCCGCGAGAATCGCCGCGTTCTTTCGGATCTCCTCCGGCCCGAGATCGTGTGTGAGAAGCGCGCGGGCGCGGCCGCTCATGATCTGGAGCGGGGAGCCGATCTCGTGCGCCAGCCCGGCGGAGAGCTGTCCGATGGTGGCCAGCTTGTCGACTCGCTGGAGCGCTTGTTCCAACACCAGGCGCGATTCGACCTCGCGTGCGATCCGGTCCCGTGCGTCGCGCAAGTCGGCCACGAGAGCGTCGAACTCGTCGGCGAGCCGCCCCACCTCGTCGCTGCGGCGCGTGGCGAGGGCGGCGGCGGGCTGGCCGAGCCGAAGCTGGTGCATTCCCGCCGCCATCTTCGTGAGCGGGCGGCCGACCCACACGGTCCCGAGCAGCGCCTCCAAGGCGGTGATCGCTCCGACGAGCGCGACGAGCGAGATCGCGATCCCGCGCCTCGTGTCGGTGAGGTCCCGGCGCATCTCGTCCAGCGGCCGGACCAGGACGATCGCCCCGATGTTCGCGCCGGCGTCGTCGATGAGCGGGAGGCCAAGCGTCACCCGCCATTGGCGGCTGGAGTCGATATCGAGCACGGTGCCGCTGCCGCTCATGGCGCGGGTGGCGATCGCCTCGAAGGCCGGCTGCCTCGTCGCGCCTGCCGACAGAGCGGTCAGCTCCCCGCCGGGGGAAAAGACGTAGAGGTCGAGATCGGGCGCTATCCCCTCGAGGGAGTCGAGCGCGCCCTGGATGTCCGTGAACTGGCGGTCGCGGAGGGCGTGCTCGAAGGAGACTTGGATCGCGCTCCCGAGGATCCGGACCTCCCGCTCCACCGCGTTGTGCAGGTCCTTCCGCTCCTGCCGCATTTGCCGCCAGCCGTGCACGCCGGCGATCAGGAGGCTCACGGCGCTGATGCCGAGTGTCAGTTTCGTGGAGACCCGCACGCTCGCGACTCCCGTCCGTCCCCCGGAGTGAGGAGAGAATGAACCGAGTGTGGCGGGAATGCCACCGAGCCACCCTCCTCCCCGCGCCCTCCCTCTCCGGAAAGTTCCCGAGATTCCCGTCCTTCCGTGCCGCGGGCGGACCCGGGCAAGGACCTTGCAAAACGGGTGCGCATGAGCCGCCATCGAATCTCCCTCTTGGGTCTCCTCGTCCTGGCCGTCGCCGTAGCACCCGCGTGCACCGAAACGCGGGGTGGAAGCGTCGATCCTCCCTCGGACGCCGCGCCGACGCTGGGCGCCGACGGCTCGGTGCGGCTGCCGAAGGCCTCGCTTCGCTACCTGCGAGTCGAGACCGTCCGGTCCGCCGACGAGACCTTCGAGCTTCGCGTTCCCGCGAGGGCCGAGTTCCGGGACGGTGCGGTGTCGCGCGTGGGCGCGCCGGCCGGAGGCCGCATCATCGCCATCTCGGTGAAGTCCGGGGACCGCGTGCGCGCCGGGCAGCCGCTGCTCACCATCGCCTCGCCCGACGCGGCGGCGGCGCGGAACGCCCTGGCGGCGGCGCGCGCCGCGCTCCGGGACGCGCAGGCGGGTCTCACACGGCAGCAGCGGATGATGCAGGAAGGGGTCGGCATCGAGCGTGAGCGCCTGGAGGCCGAGTTCCGGCTGACGTCCGCCCAGGCGGAGGCCGACCGCGCGGAGGCGACCGCGGGGTTGGTCGGGGACGGGCGGGGTGCGGAGATCAACGTCCGCTCCCCGATGTCCGGCACGGTGATCGGGCTGAAAACGTCCGTGGGCGCCGCGGTCGAGCCGGGCGGAGAGCCCCTGATCGAGGTGGGGGACCCCGATGCGATCTGGATCGTCGCCGACGTCAACGACCGGGAGCTCGCCCTCGTCCGGGAGGGGTCTTCGGCCGATGTGTTCCTCAATGCCTCCGACACGCCGCTCGCGGCGCGCGTCGTCTCGATCGGCTCGGTCGTCGACAACGCCCTCCGGACCGCTCCCGTGCGGCTCGCGCTCACGACACCCGCTGCCGGCCTGCGTCCCGGGACCTTCGGGCGAGCACGCATCAAGACCATCGCCCAGGGCGCGACGCTCCCCGCGGAGGCGGTGCTGATCCGGGGGGGCAAGGACTGCATCGTGTACGTCGCGAAGGGTGACGACGCGTTCGAGCGCCGAAGCGTCGTCGTCGGACGCCCGCTCGACGGTCGCGTGCAGGTCCTGTCGGGTGTCGCGCCCGGTGACCGGGTCGTTGTGTCCGGCGCGCTCCTCCTCGACGGCTCGGCCGAGCAGCTTCTCTAGTCCGCCCGAAAGGCCCGCCCGTGCTGCGTACCTTGATCGACACGTGCGTGCACCGGAGGCTCCCGGTGTTGGCGGCGATCGCCGGGATCGCGGCCTACGGCGTCGTCGCCTACCGGGACACGGCCATCGAGGCGTTTCCCGACGTCACGAACATCCAGGTGAACGTCATCGCCCAGATGCCCGGCCAGGCCCCCGAGGAGATCGAGCGCCAGGTGACGATCCCCCTCGAGCGCGTGTTGAACGGCACGCCCGGGATGATCCAGATGCGCAGCGAGAGCCTCTTCGGGCTGTCGCTGATCTGGCTCACGTTCGACGACGGGACGGACGGTTATCGCGCCCGGAACATCGTCACGGAGAAGCTCCAGGAAGCCGACCTCCCGGATGGAGTGCAGCCCCGCCTCGCCCCCGACGACACGCCGCTCGGCGAGATCTACCAGTACCACCTCGTCAGCGACCGGCACACGCCCGAGCAGATCCGCTCCGAGCAAGAGTGGAACGTCTCGCGGATCCTCCGCCAGGTGGGCGGCGTCGCGGACGTCGTGAACTTCGGCGGCTTCCTGAAGGAAATCCACGTCCTCGTCGACCCGTCGCGCCTCCTCGCCCACGGGCTCGACCTGCAGAGCCTCTGCGACGCCGTGGCGCGCACCAACCAGAACGTCGGAGGCGGGTTCCTCAAGCACGGGGATCAAGAGCTCGTGATCCGCGGTGTCGGGTACCTCCGCGATCCCCACGAGATCGGGGAGACGGTCCTCAAGAACGAGGGGGGGACGCCGGTCACCGTGGGCGACGTCGCGACCCTCGTCGTCTCCTACATGCCGAGGCGGGGGAACGTCGGGTACAACGACCGACTCGACGTCACGGAGGGGTTCGTGCTCCTCCGCCGCGCGAGAACCCCTCGACGGTGCTCGAGGGAGTCCACGAAAAGGTCCGGGAGCTGAATGAGCGGATCCTCCCCGCCGGCATGCGGATCGAGCCGTTCTACGACCGCACGACGCTGGTCGGACTCACGCTGGAGACCGTTCACCACAGTCTGCTGTTCGGCGCGCTGCTCGTCGCCGGGGTGGTGTGGCTCTTTCTTCGCAGCGTGCGCTGCTCGCTGATCGTGGCCGCGATCATTCCGCTCGCGCTCCTGACGGCCTTCATCGGCTTGCGGTGGCTCGGTCTGCCGGCGAATCTGATCTCGATGGGCGCGATCGATTTCGGCATTCTCGTGGACGGCGCCGTCGTGCTGGTCGAAAACGTCCTCCACGAAGCCGCGGCGAGCCGTCCCGCGAGCCGGCGCGAGCTGCTGAGCCTGGTCGCAACGGGAGCGCAAAGCGTCGCCACCCCGACCTTCTTCGCGATGGCGATCATCATCGCGGCGCTCCTCCCGGTCTTCACGCTCGAGCGGGTCGAAGGGCGCATCTTCCGCCCGCTCGCCATGACCTACAGCTTCGCGCTCGCGGGGGCGCTGGTCTTCGCCCTGACCGCCGTTCCCGCTTTGTGCGCGCTCCTCCTCCGGCCGAAGGACGGCGCCCGCGGCGAGCCCGGGTTCCTCATCGTTCTCCGGCGGGGCTACGCCCGGGCGCTCGCGGTCACCTTGCGGCGCCCGGTGCTCGTGGGCTGCGGCGCGGTCGTCCTCCTCGCGGGCGGACTCCTGGCCCAGTCCCGTCTGGGAAGCGAGTTCCTGCCGGAGCTCGACGAGGGGGATCTCGTCATCTTCGTGGAGATGCCCCCCTCGATCTCGCTCGACGCGGGCGGCGCGATCCTGACCGACGCGCGCAAGCGGCTCCTCGCCTTCCCCGAGGTGATCGAGGCGATGAGCGAGCAGGGGCGCCCCGAGGACGGGACGGACGACGAGGGCGTCAACATGAGCGAGACCTTCGTCCACCTGAAGCCGCACGACGAGTGGCGCCGGGGACTCGACAAGGACCGGCTCGTCGAGGCGATGCGGGCCTCCTTGACGGAGATCCCGGGCGTCGATTTCAACTTCTCGCAGCCGATCAAGGACAACGTGGAGGAGGCGATCAGCGGCGTGCGCGGCAAGGTGGTCCTCAAGATCTTCGGCCCCGACCTCGAGGCGATGCGGGACACGCTGGAGAAGTGCAAGGCGACGCTCGCCAGCGTCCCCGGCATCGTGGACCTCGAGCTGTACCGCGACGCGACGGTCCCCCAGCTCCGCGTCGTGCTCGACCGCCCGGCCCTGGCCCGGGCGGGGATCACGGTGGGCACCGCCCAGGACCTGGTGGAAACCTCGCTCGAGGGGCGGGTGGTCACCGCGATGTGGGAGGGGGAGCGCCCCGTGCCGGTGCGCGTGATGTTCCCGCTGACCGAGCGCCACGATCCCGATGCGATCGGGGCGATCCCCGTGCCAACCGCGGGCGGCGGCCGCATCCCTCTCCACGATCTCGCCTCCCTGACGATGGACACGGGCCGCGCCTGCATCAACCGCGAGGCCAACAGCCGCGTCCTCGCCCTGAAGTTCAACGTGGAGGGGCGCGACATGGGAAGCGTCGTCAAGGACGCCCGCGACGCGGTCGACCGCGCGGTGAAGCCGCCGGACGGTCATTACTTCGTCTGGGGGGGAGAGTTCGAGAACCAGGCCCGCGCCATGAGGCGGCTGGCGACGATCGTCCCGGTGTCGATCCTGGCGGTCTTTTCCCTCCTGTACATGGCCCTCCAATCCGCCCGGAGCGCCGCCGCGGTGCTCGCGATCGCGCCGTTCGCGATGACCGGCGGGGGGTTCGCGCTCCTTGCCGGGCGCGTGGACGTGTCGGTATCCGCAGCGGTCGGGTTCATCGCGCTTCTCGGCCAGGTCTCGCTCGCCGCCCTGCTCGTGATCAGCGCGATCGACGCCCGGCGCCGCGCGGGAGAGTCGCTCGACGCGGCGGTCGTGTCCGGATCGGTGGCCAGGCTTCGCGCCGTCTTGATGACGGCCCTCCTCGCGATTCTCGGTCTGACCCCGATGGCGCTGTCGCGCGGCGTCGGGAGCGAAATCCAGAGGCCGTTCGCGCTCGTGATCATCGGCGGCCTCTTCACGTCGATCGCCGTGGTGCTGTTTCTTCTGCCGCTCGTCTACCGCATGCTCACGACCCGCGAGCTTGCCCGTCCCGGCGACGAGGATCTCGCGGCGTCAGCGCTCTCTTGCTTCTCCTACTTTCCGCCGCCGCGACCCCCCCGTCGCGGTCGACCTCCCCGTGCGCGCCGGCCCCGGGTCCGGCGGTGGAAAGCTCAACCCCGTCCGACTCCGTCCAGGAGATCACCCTCGCGCGCGCGCTCGAGATCCTCGCGGGCGAGAGTCCCGGCACGGCGGCCCTCCGCGCGCAGATCGACGAGGCCCGGGCCGACGTCGTCGCGGCGAAGGTCGCCCCGAACCCCGCGCTCGACTACTCCGGGACACGCCTTCACTCGGGCACGAACACCGGCGCCGCCGCCGTGGATCAGTGGAGCCTCGAGTGGCCGGTGCTCGTCTTCGGTCAGCGGAAGGCCCGCGGAGACGCCGCGGAGCGCGGGGTCGTGGCGACCGAGGCCCACGTCCAGGCGGACCTGGCGACGCGGGAACGCGACGCGAGGGTGGCGTTCGACGATCTTCTCGCGCAGCAGGAGCGAGTCCGCATCCTGGAGGGGTCCCGGCTCGACCTGGAGCACGTCGCGACCATCGTCTGCGCCCGGCAAGAAGCGGGGGAGGCCTCGGAATACGACGCCCTCCGAGTGGAGACCGAGTTCCGGACGACGGACGCGCTGCTCGGCGACGCCCGAGGGGACCTTGCCGACGCTTCCGGCAGGCTCGCGGTGCTTCTCGGGCGCCCCCGGGCGATCCTGCGCGCCGTGGGCGAGCTCTCGTCGCCCGCGGCGGCTCCACTGGATCCCGACGCCCTGTGGGCCGAGGCCACGGAGCGCCTGCCGTCCCTTACGGCGGCGCGACGCGACGAGGATGCGGCCGGTTCCGCCGAGCGTTCGGCGCGGCGCGACGCGTGGCCCGTGCCGGTGTTGACCGGGGGAGCCGAGTGGACGCAGGACGCGCGGAGCACCTCGGTCGTCTTCGGCGTGTCGATCCCGCTTCCCTCCCTCGACCGGAATCAGGGAGCGGTCGCCCGGGCCCGGGCCCGGCAGGAGGAAGCGACGCTGACGCGGAAGGCCGTCGAGGCCGAGGCACGCGCCGATCTCGACCGTGCCGTCAGGGTCGCGACCGAGCGGCGGGCGGCCCTTGTGGAGCTCGACGCCGCCGTCTCGTCACGGCTTCCGGAGATGCGCACGATGGCGGAGGCCGCCTACCGCGAAGGGCGGGGGGACATCCTCGAGCTTCTCGACGCCTTCCGTTCGTTGACCTCCACCCGGCTCGCGCGCGTCGATGCGTTCGCGGGCGTCGCGCACGCGGAGACCGATCTTCTCTTCCTGACCGGCCGTCAGTAAGCGGCGAGGCGCCGCGCGGCGTGGAGCACGCGTTCCTCGCCCGGGAGGAAGGCGTCCTCGAGAGGCGGGGAGTAAGGGACCGGCGCGTCGAGGGCGCCGACGATGCGGACGGGCGCGTCCAGATCCTCGAAGCATTCCTCTTGGACGATCGCCGCGAGGGACTCTCCGATCCCCCCGGTTCGGGAGTCCTCGTGGCAGATCAGCACCTTGCCGCAGTGCCGCGCGACCGCCAGGACCGTCTCGCGATCGAGAGGGGCCAAGGACCTCAGGTCGAGCACCGACGCCTCGACGCCCTCGCGGGAGAGCGTCTCGGCGACCCGCATCGCCAGGTGCACGTAGGCGCCGTACGAGATCAGCGCGAGATCGGACCCCGCGCGCCGCAGCGCCGCCCGTCCGAGCGGGATCGGCGCGGGCGGCGCGCCGCCGAGCGATTGCTTGATCTTCGGCTCGCGGTAGAGGGCGATGTGCTCGTAGTAGAGGACGGGGTCCGGGTCGAGGACGGCGGCGCCGAGCAGGCTCCGCGCATCGTGCGGGGTCGAGGGACAGACGATCTTGAGCCCCGGCGTCCGGTAGAACCAGGCCTCGGTGTTCTGGGAGTGGTACGGCCCCGCGCGCCTCAATCCGCCCCACGGCATGCGGATCACCATCGGCACCGATCCGCCCCAGCGATACCGTGTCTTCGCGGCGTTGTTGACCAGCTGATTGAAACCGGTCGCGACGAAATCGTTGAACTGGATTTCGCCGATCGGGCGCGCTCCGGCGAGAGCGGCTCCGGTGCACACCCCCAGGACGCCCGCCTCGGCGATCGGGGCATTGAGGATCCGGTCGCCGTACCGGTCGAGGAGGGGGCGCAAGAGAAGAAACGCGTTGCCGTAGGTGCCGCCGACGTCCTCGCCGTAGACGAACACGCGCGGATCCGATTCCAGGGCGTCCCGGATCCCCGTCATGATCGCCTCGAGAAACGTCATCCCCTTCGGATCGAACGGCGGCGCGGCCTCGACGACCGGCAAGGGAGGCCTGGGCCGGCGGAAGCGCGCCGCGGGGTCGTCGAGCGGCTCGACGTGACGGCGGGGCGCCTCCCCGCCGACGACCCCTGACCCGGCTAGCTCCGGATCGGGCCACGGCGCGGCGACGAGTGCGCGCGCCTCGCCGTCCACCATGGCGTCGGCCTCGGCCTTGAAGCGCTCGAGATCGCCCTTGGCGATCACGCGTTCGGCCGCCAGGCGCGCCGCGTAGGTCGGAATCGGGTCGCGCTTCGCCCAGTAGGCGAACCGTTCCGGGTCGGCGTAACCGGCGCCGGACGGCGGGGCATACTCCCAGGAAGGGTGCGGGTCCTTCCCGAGGTAGAGCATGTCGTCGTGCTGGGCATGGCCGCACATGCGCATCGCGACGAGCTCGAGGAGCGACGGCCCGAGCCCGGCGCGCGCCCGCTCCGCGGCCCAAGCGAACGCGGAGACGATCGCGTCGGGGTCGGTGCCGTCGATCGTGATCCCGGGGATGCCGTACCCGGCGGCCTTGTCGGCGAACACACGGACGGCGGACTGATCGGCCCGGGGCGTCGAAAGGGCGGTCTGATTGTCCTGCACGCAGAAGATCGCGGGGAGCCTCCGCGCGGCGCACAGGTTGATCGCCTCGTGCCACTCACCGAGCGAGGTGCCCCCCTCGCCGATGAACGAGACGGCGACGCGGTCTTCGCCGCGCAGGCGGAACGCCATCGCCATTCCGGCCGCAGTCAACGTCGAGATCGACAGCGGGGCCGAGGCGGGGATGACCCCCCACTCGAATCCGCCGATGTGCAGATCCTTGCCGTCCATCGGCGGCCCCGCTTTCGCCATCTGGCCGTTCAGGATCATGCGGACGGTCTCGGGAGTGGGGCGCATCGCGAGCGCGGCCCCCGCGTCGCGGATGAGCGGCGCCACGACGTCCCCGCGCCACGTGCCGTCCTCGCCGCGAAACGCCTCGCCGCGCTTCAGCCGGACGGGCGCGGCGTAGATCGCCTCCTGCCCGAGCGAACGGAAGCCCTTCCCCTGGAACGAAGCCGTCCCGTAGCGCACGTCGCCGCCGGTGAAGAACGCCTTGAGCCGGTTGTCGGTGGCCCGGGTC
The DNA here is from genome assembly GCA_041500265.1 of Acidobacteriota bacterium. Taxonomy (GTDB): domain Bacteria; phylum Acidobacteriota; class Polarisedimenticolia; order Polarisedimenticolales; family DASRJG01; genus DASRJG01. Next base: position 16,731 of record JBGQLU010000007.1, read on the forward strand.
AAGATCATCCCGCGGAGGATCTCCCGCCTCTCGTCGGCGGTCAGCGACGCGCGGATCGCCTCCCGGCGGAGACAACCGTCGCAGGCCTCGAGCACGGCCGCCCGGGCCTCGGCCATGCGAGCCGCCGCGGCGACGCCCGGCGTGGTTTCCCGAACGCCGCGCGGGGCGGTTCGAGGGAGCGCGCGATCGAGCGCGACCCGGAGGGGAAGCCGCATCCGCTCGAGGGTCGCGACGGGCGAATCCTTCGCGCGCGCCGCGGTCCTCCGCACAGCGGCGAACGCCCGCACGATGCGATCCGCCGACTCCGGGTGGGTCTCCGCGACGAAGGCCGCGAAACGTGCCGCGGCCGCGTCCATGAGGGGTCTGCGGCTGGTCTTGGTCGGGTTCGAGGATCCGCCGGGCACGAGCCGTGAATGCTAACGCCGTTCCGGCCGCAAGAGCAAGGCTGGCGCGGCCCGCGCGGATGGGGCACACTGCCGAGCTTGATCTTCCCGTTTCAGGAGAAGGGGTCTTGAAGGGACGCATTCGTCGGCCCGCGCGCCCGGCCCGTGCGGCGGTTCACGCCGATCCGGTCCTGCTGACGTTCGACCTGAGGACGTGGGCCGGCGAGCGGGTTGCGCACGCGGGGCACGAGTCGGCGCTGCTCGGAAAGGTCGAATCCCTGAGGCTCGCCGGGGACGGCCGGTCGGTCGATGCGAAGGTGCGGGACCAGGGGCCGACGCCCTACCGCGTCGGCGTGGCCCTCGAAGAGGCCGGGGCGCTCGTCAGCCGCTGCGAGTGTCCGTTCGAGGGCGGGCCGGTCTGCAAGCACGCCGTCGCCGCGCTCGAGGCGCTGAGGTTCCCGCGACCCGCGGTGGTGCAGGTGGCCGGGTCTCTGAAGCGGTCCCGCCGCGCGGGGCGATTGGCCCGCGGCCAGGGGAGGATCGTGACCCCCGCGCCGATCCAGCTCGGGACGCTCCTGGCCGCGCCCGGGCAGTGGTCGCTCACGCGCGACGAACGCGTCGCCGTGGCGCGGGACGAGGAGCTGCGCGCGCGCAAGCAGCGGGCCAGGAAGGAGCGCCCCCAGATCACACGACTCCGGCTGTCGTCCGGGCCGCCCCGATTCCGCGTTCCCGGCCACGGCCGGCTCGGCCCGTACACGGTGGCGCTTCGAGGCTCCGATCAGCGCGGCGCGTCGTGCACGTGCCCCGATTACGAGAAGAGCGAGCTGGGGCTGTGCAAGCACATCGAGCGGGTGCGCGCGTGGTACCAGCGGCAGTCCAAGCGGCCGACGGGCCCGTACCTCGCGGTGTGGTGGCGCCCCGCCGAGTGGCCGGCGTCGGTGCCGGTGCCGCTCCGCGAGATCCGGTTCGACGTGGTCGATGCCGCGATGCCGGCGGTGCTCCGCGAGCACTTCGACGACGACGGCCAGCTCCGTCCGCCGCCACCGGAGCGCGAGCCGGCGGCGTGGGCGGACGAAGCGGTCGAGGTCGCGCGGCGGGCGGCGGCCGACGCCGCTCTCGATTTCGATCTCGATCCGGCCGTGGGAGCGCGGCTGGACGAGGCGCGGCAGCAGGCCGAGCTGGCCTTGAGGCTCGGCGCCGTCGAGGAAGGGGATGCGATCTGGACCGAGACCGTGCGCGATCTCGGCTTCCAGCTCCACCCGTACCAGAACGACGGCGCGCTCTTCCTCGCGCGGTGCGGCCGTGCCTTCCTCGCCGACGACATGGGTCTCGGCAAGACGCTGCAGGCGATCGTCGGCACCCTCCTGCTCCGCCGGACGGTGGGGATCAAGAAGACCCTCGTGGTCTGCCCGGCGTCGCTCAAGCACCAGTGGGCCCGGGAGATCGCGAAGGCCTGCGGCGAGGAGGCGCGGATCGTCGACGGCGCCCGCGCGGCGCGCCAAGCGGCCTACCGGAAGTGGCGGCGCGGCTTCCTCGTGCTCAACTACGAGCTGGCCCTCCGGGACCTCGACCTCGTCCGGAAGGCGTCGGCCGAGCTGGTCATCCTCGACGAAGCGCAGCGGATCAAGAACTGGGACACGAAGACGGCGAAGGCGATCAAGGAGCTGCACAGCCCGTTCGCCTTCGTGCTCACGGGAACGCCGCTCGAGAACCGGCTGTCGGAGCTGCACTCGCTCGTCGAGTTCCTGAACCCGCGCGCGCTCGGACCGCGGTGGAGGCTCCTCCCGTTCCACGCGGTATCGGAGCCGAGCGGGAAGATCGTGGCCTACGAGGCGCTGGACACGCTCCGCTCGCGCCTCGCCGGCTTCTTCCTGAGGCGCGAGCGTCGCGACGTGCTCGACCAGCTCCCCCCGCGCACCGACAACACCTTCTGGACCGAGATGACCCCGACGCAGTGGCGCCCGTACCGCCGCCACGCGCGCAAGGTGGCGGCCCTGCTGGCGCAAAACCGGCCCCTGAAGACCGCCGAGGTGCGTCTCCTGCTGCAGGCCTTGACCTCGATGCGGATCCTCTGCAACGCGTGGGCCCAGTATGAGTGGGAGACCATCGAATCGCGACTCAAGGGCGACTCGTCCGGGGACGGCGACCTGCGCTGGGTCCACTCACCCAAGCTCGAGGAGTTCGCCCACGTCCTCGAGGATCTGCTGGAGCGCCCCGGAGCGAAGGTCCTCGTCTTCAGCCAGTGGGAGCGCCTGCTCCGGCTCGCGCACCACGTCGTGAAGCCCCTCCTGGCGCGGCGCGGCGAGAACGCCGTGGTGTTCCACGGCGGCATGGACGGGCGCACGCGGGAGCAGACGATCGACGGATTCCGCGCCGACGAGGCGACCCGCGTCCTGTTCTCGACCGACGCGGGGGGACTGGGCTTGAACCTGCAGGATGCCGCCTCGGTGGTCGTGAACCTCGAAGTGCCGTGGAATCCCGCGATCCTCGAGCAAAGGATCGGCCGCGTGCACCGGATGGGGCAGCGCCAGAGCGTGCAGGTCCTCCACTTCGTCACGAAGGGCGCGATCGAGGAGCGCGTGCGTCAGGTCGTCGAGAACAAGAAGGCCCTGTTCGACGGCCTGCTCGTCGACGAGGTCGATCGCGTCGTGCTCGATGAAGCGGTCCAGGCGTCGTTCGTCGAGCGGGTCCGGAGCTTGATGACAGCGTAGCCGAAGCCTCAGCCCCACTCCTCGAATTCGCGCGTCAACCGTACCCCGCTCGCCTTGAAGACCTCGGCTTCGACGAGCTCCACGACCGCGAGCGCGTCCTTCGCCGTCCCGTGCCCGAGATTGACGAAGAAGTTCGCGTGTTTGGGTGAGACCTGAACGTCGCCGATCCGCCGCCCCTTGAGTCCGGCGGATTCGATGAGACGGCCGGCGAAGTCTCCCTCCGGCTTCAAGAAGACCGAGCCGCACGAGGGGACCTCTGTCGGCTGATTCGCCTTGCGGCTCGCAGCGAACCCGTCGAGGCGCGCTTGGATCGCCTCTGGGTCGTCGGGCGTGAGGCGGAACCCCGCGCCGAGCACGACACGGCCGGCGCCGCGGAAGGCGCTCGCCCGGTAGCCGAATCGGCACGCGTCGAGACCGTACGCCACGACGGAGCCGTCGGCTTCCAGGACTTCCACCGACGAGACGAGCGTCCCCGTCTCGAACTCGTGCCACCCGGCGTTCATGACGATCGCTCCGCCAACCGTCCCGGGGATTCCCGCCGCGAACTCGAGGCCGGCGAGCCCGTGCCGGGCCGCCATGTTCGCGAGGGCGGGGAACGACGCCCCCGCGCCCGCCGTGACGATCGCGCCATCGACGCGGAAGTGATCCAGCACCCGTTTCAGGCGAACGACCAGGCCGCGCACACCGCCGTCGCGGACCAGCAGGTTCGATCCGTTGCCCAGGATCCGCCACGCCTGGCCGCGCGCACGGGCCCAGGCCACCGCGGCCAAGAGGTCGTCGCGGTCGGCGGGGATCGCGAGGAGCTCGGCGGGGCCGCCGATGCGCCAGGTCGTGTAGGGCGCGAGCGGCTCCTCGGAGAGCAGCTCTCCACGGAATCCGGCGGAACGGAGATCGTTCTCGAGGGTGGGGGTCATCGCCGGAAGACTCTACCAGCGGCAGGAACTCCCGCGCCGCGTGCCGGTCCAAACGGAGGGAGATGAAGCGACCATGTTCTCGGCCCTCCGTGGCATCCTGTCCCCGATGCGCGACCCCGAAGCCAAGCCGCCGCACGGGGCGGCGGCCGACGAGGCGCTCGTCGCCCGCGCGAAGCAGGGTGACCGGCGCGCGTTCGACGCTCTCGTCGAGCGGCACCTGCCGCAGGTTTGGAGGGTCGTCTGGCGGGTGGTTCGGCACCACGAGGACACCGAGGACGTCGTGCAGGAAGTCTTCGTCTCGGTCCATCGCGCGCTCGCCGATTTTCGCGGCGAGGCGCAGTTCTCGACGTGGCTCCACCGAATCGCGGTGACCCGCGCCTTGAACCACCTCGATCGTGCCGGGGAGAAACTGCGCCGTGCGTCCGATGGGCTGGACGTGGCGCGCGACGACGGTACGACCGCCATCCGCCCCGAGGTCGAGCGCGCCGCCCTGGCCCGGAGCCCCGCCGCGAATCCGCTTCACACGCTCGAGGCGAAGGACCTCCTGAGACGCCTCGCCGAGTGTCTGCGGACCCTTCCGACTCCGTGGCGGACGGTGCTCGCGTTGCGAGACGCCGAATCGATGGCCTACGAGGAGATCGCGACCGCGCTCAAGATCGAGATCGGGACCGTCCGCTCGCGGCTGGCGCGCGCGCGCGCTTCGCTCAAGGATTGCATCGAAGGGAAGGCGGCATGAGCGACCCGACACGGGAGCATCCGCACGAACTCCTTTCGGCCTACCTTGACGACGAACTCGGCGTCGAGGAGCGGGCCGGGGTCGACCGCCACCTCGCCGACTGCGAGGCGTGCCGCGAGGATCTCGCCTCCCTCCGGCGACTTGCGGGGGCAGTGGCCGAGGAAGAGGTGCCTCCCGTGCCCGCCGATCTCGCCGAACGGATCGGCGCGCGCATCGACGCCGCCAAGGTGCGGCCGTTCCGCCGTCGGATCGTCGTGCCGGTGACGATCGCGGCGACGCTCGCGGCCGTCGGGCTCGTCGTCGTGTACCAGTGGACCGAGCCGAGGCCGATCCGGGAGGCGCGGCAACCGGCGCCCGCGGAGACGTTGAAACAAGTAGAGCGCGACGAGCTCGCCAAGTCCGCTGCCGGGCCGGCCGAGACCCTATCGCCCCGAGCCGGCGAACCCGCCGGGCCACCGACCGTTCCGCCGACCGCTCGCCAGGATCGGCCCGCGTTCGCGCCGGCGCCCGCACCCGAGCTTCAGGCCGACAAGAAGGCCGACGTCGCCGGCGCGGTCGAGGGTAAGGAGAAAGCGGCACTCAAGAGCCTGGGCTACGTGTCCGGAGTCGCGGGTGGAGCCGCCGATCGGGCCGCTAGCGAGGAGAGGGCTCGAGCCAAGGACGAGAACGCGATGGCGCCGCCGGCCGCGAATCGCATCGCGGCGCAGGCGCCCGCAGCCGCGGCAACGGCCAAGCCTGCGCTCGATGACGTCGCATCCCCCTGCGGCGACCGGTGGGTCGACACGGGAGTCGTCGGCACGTGGGTCGTCGGCGACATGCAGCCGGCGCTTCGCGACCTCGACGCGGTCGCCGCGCGGTTCGCCGGGCGCGGCTCCTCCGAGCCGGTCCTCCGCGGCGAGCCGTACGAGATCGTCGCGCCGCGGGCTCGTTATGCGGAGCTCCTGGCGCACCTGCGCGCGAAGGGGGTGACCGGAATCGACGCTCCTGCGACGCTTCCGCCGGGCGACGCCTGCGTCCGGCAGAGAATCTCGATCCAGGTGGTTCTCGGCACTCCGCCGCGTTAGGTCGGTCCGGCTCGGCGCTGTGGGCCCAAGCTACTTGCCGAGGGCCTTCTTGGCTTCGGCGGTCCAGTCGGGCGCGTCGGGATCGCCCGCCGCCTCGCTCGCCCGGGCTACGGTCAAGGCCCGCTCGTAAGCCGCCCGGCTCTCCGCCTTCGCCTTCGTGTCGGAGAGCGCTTCGGCCAGACAGAGGCGGTTCGGCGGGAAGTCGGGCTCGAGCTCGACCGCCCGTCGCGCGTGCTCGAGGCCGGATTCTGGATCGCCCGGCCCGAGCGGCCAGCCGGGCGCCCGGACGAGCACGAGGGCCATGACGCGCTCCGGCCCCGCATGGTCGTACGAGGGGTCCTTGGCGATCGCGCGCGTGAGCGACTCGACCATCGTCTTGAGGCCGTCCTCGGCCGTCTGCCGCACCTCGCGCGCCTGAAGCCCGACCGCGATCGCGAGCCAATAGTCGCACGCGGGATTGTCCGACTGCCGCTTCACGCACCACTGGGCGGTCTGCACCGCCGAGACCGCAAGGCTCTCGCGCGTCTTGGGGTCCGATTCGTGCTCGACCAGCCAGCTTTTCGTCCGGACCGCCCCGATGAGCCCCGTCACGCTCGTCTCGTCCGACTGCGCGGCCTTGAAATAGAGGGCCTCGGCCTCCCGAACCGCCGCGACGTCCGGCCGCTTCGCCCAGAGCGCGTCGCCCTCTTGCATCAGGCCGACCGGGTCGAGCGGGGCTTCCGGCTTCGGCTTCGACGCAAGGACGGCGATGGATGGGGGCTCGCGCAGGGCGGGCGAGCAGCCGACCACCAGGGCCAGCATCGATGCGGCGGCGACGCGCTTCACTTCTTGGCGCGCGCTCCGCTCGTGCCGTAGGCCGTGCGCGAGGCCGCCAGAGCCTTCTCGTCCAAGGGGATGAATTTCTGGAGCCGCACGGCGTCGAGCGCCGCCGCGCCGTCCGGCGTCCGGTCCATCGTCATGAGGCCCGCCACGAGCGACTTCAGATCGGTGGCTCCGATCCCGGCGCCGACCGTGCAGAGCACGACGGCCGGGACCGCGGGGGAGGTGGCCACGGACTCGAGGTCGGAGGCGAAGGGAAGGGTCGGGAGCGACGCCGCCTGCGCGCCGTCCAGGAGCACCGCGACGTTGTCCCCGGCGGAGGCCTTGCGCAGGGCGGTGAGCACGGTGCCCGACGGCACGACAACGACGTCCTTGGGGAGCGAGCCCCATGACGCGAGCGCGACGTTCCGGATGAACCTCGGGGAGTACCCGGCGAGGCTCACGATCTGCCATCCGGACAAGGACGCCGGCGAGCTGACGCGCCCCTTCTTCGCGACGAGCGTCCAGACCTCCGTGGCGGCCCCGTCCTTCATGACCGCCTGAGTGCGGGGGACCAGCTTCAAGTCGGAAGCGTGGCTCAGAAAGAAGGGTAGGGGAATGAGAGCCAGCGTCGGCGGCGCTCCCTTGAACCGATCGACGCCGCCCTGCTCCGTTTCGTGGTACTCGGCCGCCAGGCGCGCCCCGGGCCAGCCCGCCGCCTGGGTCACCGCCCGGGCCAGCGCGTCCATGCTAGGCTGCGCCTCCGCCGTGTTCGAGGGGTAGCCCGGCGCGCAGATCACGAGCGTCACGGGGGCCGGGGCCGCCGCGGCGGCGACGACGGCGACGAGGACGCTCGCCAAGGCGATCGAGGTTGTCTTCCGCATGGTGGCCCAGATTATATGACGCCCCCGGATGCGCCTGACGGACCGATCGCCTCCGCAGCGCGCGCCATCGTACGTCACCCTCGCACCGTCCTCGCGCTGTTTCTCCTCCTCGTCCCTCCCGCGGTGGTCTACGCCCTCCGGGTGCCGAGCGACAACTCGGTCAACCGCCTGATCGTCGAAGGGGACGCCGACTACCGCGAGACGCGCGCGTTCCAGAAGATCTTCCCCGAAGGCGATTACGTCGTCGTGCTCGCGGAGGCGACGGACCCCTTCACGCCCGAGGCGCTGTCGAAGGTCCAGGCGATCGAGACGGCGGTGGGGGCGGTGCCCCACGTCAGGCCGCTGTCCGCGCTGACGGTCTACCGGCAGGTCCACAAGGACTTCACCGCGAGCCCGGAGCAGGCGAACGCCTTCCGGGTGTTCGCCACGGGAACCAAGCTCTTCCGCAAGCAGGGTCTCGTAGGCGACGGCGTGCTCGGGATCCCGATGGAGATCGACGTTCCGAGCCGCGAGGAGCTCACCGCGACGCTCGACCGGATCGACGCGGCGGTCGCTCCCTACGTCGCCGCCCCGGCCCCTCTCACGGCCGTGCGGAGGATCGGGGGACCCTACGTCGACCGGTATCTGTCTCGCGAGACCCGCCGTTCCACGCTCCTGTACATGCCGCTGTTCGGGGTGTTCATCGTCGCCTTGAACCTGACGTTGTACCGCTCGGTCCGGACCCTGCTCGCCTTCCTGATCACGATCGGGGTGACGGTCCTGGCGACCGAGGCGTTCGCCGGCGTCATGGGATACGTCTCGACGATCGTTTCGTCTCTCGTGCCCCTGACCGTCCTGATCACCTGCACCGCGACCCTCGTCTACATCCACTCCCTCTACGTGGCGTGCCCGCCGGGCGAAGACCTCGAACGGCACCACGTTTTCACCCTCGTCAACAAGCTCCTCCCGTGCACCGCGTCGATCTTCGCGGCGGCGGTCGGGTTCGCGGCCCTCGCGGTGTCGGGGATCCGCCCGATCCGGGAGATGGGGCTCTGGGTCGCCGCGGGGATGGGCATGACCTGGGTGACGTCGTTCACCCTGTTCCCGGCGCTCCAGCGGCTTCTCCGGACCCCCGTCCAGTCGGAGCGGAAGACCGCGGGGGCCTCTTGGCCGCGGTTCGTCGATCTGCTGCCGCGATTTTCGTACCGCGCGCGGTGGATTCTCGTTCCCGGAGCCGTCGCTCTGATGGCGGTCGGGCTGATCGCGCTCCTCGGCGTGCCAGGGTGGATCGATCCGATGCGCCTCGAGACCGATTCGCTCGACTACATCGATCACGACCTGCCGCTCTACACGGACACGCGGCGCTTCGAGGCCACGATGTCGGGGCTCACGGTCACCGAGGCGTGGGTGTGGACGCCGCCCGGCAAGGCGCTCGACCCCGAGATCCTCCTCGGGCTGCACCGGTTCGGCCAGCGGCTCGAAGCCGATCCTCGCGTCGGCTCGACGATGGGCCCGACGACGCTTCTTCAGTGGATCCGCTACGTCGGGAACCAGGGAGACGCGCTTCCCGACGACCCGGCGCTCTGGCCCAAGCTCGCCTCCGACCTCGAGCAGCTCCTCCTCGGGCGCCCCGAGCTACGCGGCTACCTCGACGTGGCGACGCTGTCCAACGCCCGCGTGCGCGTGATCACGCGCGGCGGGTTCGACGGGTACCTCGGGCTCAAGGCGTTCCTGCAGGGAACGTGGGACGAGGCTCGGAAGCGGGATCCCGCTCTCGCCGAATGTCGCTTCGAAGTGGTGGGGGCCGGCATCCTCCAGGCGAAGATCGCCCACTACCTCGTCCCGACGCTCACCGAGAGCTTCGCCCTGACCGCGGCGATCATCTTCGGCGCGTTCCTGCTGGTCTTCCGAAGCGGCGCCGCGCGCGTCATGGCGATGATCCCGTCGCTGTTCGCCATCCTCGTGATGTTCCTCGTGATGCGCGTGACCGGCATCGCGCTAAACGTGGCGACGATCCTGATCGCATCGACGGTCTTGGGCGCGTCGGAAAACGACCAGATCCACTTCTTCTACCACTTCCAGGAGGGGCGCCGCACCGGCACCACCGAGCAGGCGCTCCGCCACGCGCTCCTCGTTTCGGGGCGCGCGATCGTCTTCGCGACCTTCATCAACGCCGGGGGATTCCTGGCCCTGGCGCTGTCGCCGCTCCCGCCGATGCGGCAGTTCGGCGTCGTCTCCGCCTGCGCGTTCCTGCTCTCGATGATCGCGGACTTCTCGGCGCTGCCCGCCGCTCTCTGGATCGTCTTCCGCGAGAAGCCGGACCGCCCCGGCTAGAGGCTGATCTCGGGGCCCGAGCCCTCGGCCTCGGTCGCGTGCCGGGCGTCCCACCAGAGATAGGCGCCGAGGAGGATGAAGACCGCGAGACCGGCCCAGTTGCCGCCGATCCCGTCGTTCCCGATCTCGTAGTCGACCTTCCCGCCGCGGACGTCGATCACGAAGCGGATCAGTCCGTCGAAGACGCCGGCCAGCGCGCCACCGGCGATGAAGCCGGAGGCGATCAGCGTGCCGCGGTTCCCACGCGCACGCTCGAGGCGCGCGTTCCCCGCGGGCCTCTTGACCAGCCACGCCACGATGGCGCCCGCGAGGATCGGGGTGTTCAGCTCGATCGGTAGGTACATCCCCAGCGCGAACGCGAGCGCCGAGATCCCGAGCATCTGGACGATCACCGCGACCACAGCACCGACGCCGTACAGGAACCAGGGCGCCTGACCCGACTGCATCACCGAGCCGATGACCGCGGCCATCGCGTTGGCCTGGGGGGCCGCGACCGGGTGCGGGTGCTCGGGGCTCGGCGCGTACCCGTAGACCCGGGCGAAGACGAACATAATCGCCGTCACCGTGACCGCGGCGACGACGGAGCCGGCGATCAGCGTCAGCTCGATCCGGCGCGGCGTCGCCCCGGTCCAGTAGCCGACCTTGAGGAGGGTCACCATCGAGCCGGTCATCGACAGGGCGGTGCAGACGACCCCGCCGATCAACAGCACCGACAACATCCCGCTCGGTCCCGAAAGGCCCAGGGAGGACAGGACGACGGCCGAGATGATCAGGGTGGTGAGAGTCATGCCGGAGATCGGCGTCGTCGAGATCATCGCGATCGCCCAGGCGGAAACGGCGGCGAAGAGGAACGTGATGCCGAAGGTGAGCGCCAGGGCGACCGCGGAGGTCGCCCCCGGCCTCGCGGCCCCGGGGAGCACGCCGAAACGGAAGTACAGGAAGAGCGCCACCGCGAGGAGGAGCGTGCCCCCGAGGACCGAGGCGATCGACAGATCGTGATCGGTCCGCTCCGCCGCCACGGCTCCGCGTCCGGCCCGGCGGATCTCGCCCAGGACACGGGAGACGGCCTGGGCGATCACCGGGGACATCTTGACGACCGAAAGCACTCCGGCGGCGAAGATCGCCCCGATCCCGATGTAGCGGACGTACTCGAAGAAGATCCCTTCCGCGGACAAGCCGGGGACGGGCGGACGTCCCGGGAACAGCGGCCCCGGGACCAGCGTCCCGATCCTCGCGACGAGGGGGATGAAGACGTAGTACGACAGGAACGACCCGGCCGCGATGATCGTCGCGTACCTCAGTCCCACGATGTAGCCCAGCCCCAAGACCGCGGCCGAGGTGTTGAGGACGAAGATCGCCTTGACGTCGTCCGTCAGCGTCTTCAGCTGCGGGATCAGCACCGTCGTGAAGGTGTCCCGCCAGGTCCGGAGGTGGAGCGCGAGGAAATCCATGACGAGGCCGACCCCCATCGAGGTCAGCAGCACGAGGGCTTGCTTGCCCCCGCGCCCGCCGGCCACGAGGATCTCGGTGGTCGCCGTCGCCTCGGGGAAGGGGAGCTTCCCGTGCATCTCGGCGACGAAGTAGCGGCGGAACGGGATCAGGAAGAGAACGCCCAGCACGGCCCCCAGGAGGGGCACCACGAAGACCTGGGCGAAGCTCGACTGCCGCTCGAGCCCCAGGATGAAAATCGCCGGCATCGTGAACGTCGAGCCGCCCACGACGATTCCGGCGCAGGCCCCGAGCGCGACGATGTTCACGTTCTCCAAGAGGGTCGACTTCCGCTTCGCGATCGCGGAGAAGCCGATCGCCAGGATCGCGATCGGAATGGCGGATTCGATCCCCTGGCCGAGCTTGAGCGAGATGTACGCCGCGGCCGCGGAGAAGATCGCGGTCATGACGAGGCCGAAGACAATCGATCGCCCCGTCACCTCGGGGACGACGGCCGCGGCCGGTACGATCGGCACGTACGTCTCGCCGGGGGCGAGCTCGCGGTAGGCGTTGTCGGGAAGGACCGTTTCGGACTCGGGAGCGTTCATGGCGCGGATTCTACCCGCGCCGAGACGCCCTCACGCCAGGTCGAAGAGAAGGATCTCCGCGTCCGACTCGGCGCGAATCGTGACCTCGGGCTCTCCGCTCACCGCGGCCCCGTCCCCCTCGCCCAGAGGGACGCCGTTCAGCACGACCGACCCGCGCGCGACCTGGAGCCACGCGAAGCGTCCCGGCCGGACGGCGTGGACGACGCTTTCGCCCCTGGCCAGGACCGACGCGTAGATGTCGACGTCCTGGTGGAACCGGATCGATCGGTCCCGCGCGTCCCGCGACCCGATCAGGGCAAGGCGGCCTCGCTTTTCGTCGGCGGTGACGGTCCGTTGCTCGTACGACGGGGCGAGCCCGGTCCGCTCCGGGAGGATCCATACCTGAAGGAACCGGACGGGATCCGTCGCGCTGGGGTTGAACTCGCTGTGCAGGATGCCGGTTCCAGCGGACATCTTCTGAACGTCCCCAGCACGGCTTTCCGCCCCGTTTCCGAGACTGTCCTTGTGGGCGAGCGCTCCGTGCAGGACGTAGCTGAAGATCTCCATGTCGCGGTGGGGGTGCCGGCCGAAACCGGCACCCCCGGTCACGCGGTCGTCGTTGATCACCCGGAGGGCGCGAAACCCCATGTGCCCGGGGTCCTGGTACTCCCCGAACGAGAACGTGTGACGGGAGTCGAGCCAGCCGAAGTTGCTGGCCCCCCTTTCCTCGGCGGGCCGCCGGGTGATCATGCGCTTACGGTTTCGGTGCGGCAGGCGGCGGGAGCAGGGCCTCGATCTCGATCGTGATCGCCACGTCATCGGAGACGACGACGCCGCCGCCGTCCAGGTCGTGATTCCATTTCACGCCGAAGTCCTGGCGGTTGACCTTGGTGCTCGCCGAGGCGGCCACGCGGGATTCGCCGCCCATCCCCTTGATCACCTTGGAGGGGCCGGTGCCGTCGAGCGTGACCTCCTTCGTGACCCCATGCATCGTCAGATCGCCGACGAGCTTGAACGTGCCCGCCGCGCCCGGAACGACCTTCTTCGACTTGAAGGTGATCGCGGGGAACTTGGCGACATCGACGAAGTCGGGGCTCTTGAGGTGGCCGTCGCGCTTGTCGTTGTGGGTGTTGATCGTGGTCGCGTCGATGGTGGCATCGGCCTTGATCGACGCGACGTCCTTGCCGTCGAACTCGATCGTCCCGGACAGCTTGCCGAACTCGCCGCGAACGGTCGAGATCATCAAGTGCGTGACCGAGAACTGCGCGCTCGAGTGGGCGCCGTCGATCTGCCACACATCGGCGGCGGCGGAGGGGGGGGAGAGAAAGAAGGCCGCCGCGAGCGCGGCCGGGGCCAGCTGGAACAGACGCTTCATGAACGACTCCTTGACCCATCGGGGGGCCGAATGGAATGAGGCGCGCGGATTCTAGACTGAACGGACCAGAATTCGCAAGCTAGCCCATGGAGAGGACGATCTTCCCGAAATTCTCGTTCCGTTCCATGGTCGCGTGAGCGGACGCGGCGTCCTCGAAGCGGACGACCCGGTCCACGACCGGCGCCATGCGGCCGGAGGCCAGGAGGGGAAGGATCGTGCGCGAGAACGCCTGCACCAGGAGGATCTTTTCCTCGACGGGACGCGACCTCAGGACCGTTCCGACGACGGTGAGCCGCTTGTGCATCAACGTGCCGAGATCCGCCTCGACCTTGCCGCCGGCGAGGGTGCCGACGAGCACGAGCCTTCCCCGCGGGGCCAGCACCTCGAGGTTCAGGGCCCACGAGCCCGCACCGAGGAAATCCACGACCAGGTCGACCCCCGCGCCCCCCGAAGCCATCCGGATCGACTGCGCGAGATTCGGGTCGGCCGGATCGAGCACCCGATGGAGCCTCAGGTCCTCGAGCCGCCGGCGCTTGCCGGCGGAACGGGAGAGGGCGATCACGCGGGCTCCCGCGACGGTCGCGATCACGGAGGCCGCGGTTCCGACGCCGGAGGCCGCCGCGTGGAGGAGGACCGACTCGCCGGCGCTGAGCAAGCCGCGCGCGAAGAGCGCGTCGTAGGCGGTCAGGAACGCCTCGGGGACCGCGGCGGCCTGCTCGAAGCTCATGCCCGGCGGGACGCGGAGGCACAGACGCTCGTGGAGCACGACCTTCTCGGCGTGGCCTCCCCCCGCCAGAAGCCCCATGACGCGTTCGCCCGGCTGTAACGTCGTGACGCGCGCGCCGCACGACTCGACCTCGCCTGCGAACTCGAGCCCCGGCACCTCGGCGGGAGCGCCGGGAGGGGCGGGGTACAGGCCTCGCCTTTGCAGAAGGTCGGCTCGGTTGAGCGCCGACGCGCGAACGCGAACGCGGACCTCGTCGGGGCCGAAGGGCGGCTCGGGCTGGTCGCGGAGCTCGAGCACCTCCGGTCCGCCGGGGCGCGTGATGACGATCGCCTTCACGCGCGGGCCACGGGCGTGGGGCGTCGGGTCGCCTCGAGGACGACCCACGCGGGGGAGGCGGCGCGAGCGACGGCTCGGTCCCGCACGGCGAACCCCGCGGCCACGATGGCGTTGCGCAAGTCGTCTCCGCGCCGGTAGTGGGTGCCGTGCTTCGGCCGTCCCGGGACGAGCATCGCCAAGGCGTCCCCCAAGGAAGCCAGCTTGAACCGCCAGCCGCCGGCGGCGTCCTTTTCGCGCACGAAGATCCGCCCCCCGGAAGGCATCGTCTTCGCGACCCGGCGCAGCAGCGCGTCCTGCGCGCCGAACGGGAGGAATCGCAGCACGTCGTTCACGATCACCACGTCCGCCGAGGGCGGGTCGAAGTCCCGGAGATCGACCGTTTGAACCGAACAGCCGGGAAGATCCTCGAGGACCTGTCGCGCAGCGCGAACGTACCGCTCACAGAGGTCCACGCCCAGGTACCAACGGGATTCGGGGCGCTCCGAGAAAATCCCGAGCAGGGCTCCCGCGAGCGCCCGACCGCACCCGAGATCGAGAACGCGATGGCCCGCCGCCTGAAAGCCCTCCTCGAGGAGGAACGGGTAGATCGGGTCGTTCAACAAAGCCGCGCGCGCCGCCTCCGCGTCGCGGATCGACACGTCGACGTACCGGATCACGATCTGGTCGGCGATCCAGAGGTAGCTCCGGGCATGCCGGTCCGAGCGGGTGACGAGCCAGGCGACCCCGCCGCATAGCGATCCGACCATCATGCCCACCACGAGGCTCCCGATCGCCAGGTCGCTCACGACCCCCGTGAATCCCAGGGCCTTCACGTCGGAAATGCTGATCGCCAGCCACGCGCCGTGGAGCAGGCGGTGTCCGACCTGGATCTCCGCGAAGTAGAGGGGCGGCGCCGTCAGCGGATTGCTGAGGTTCGCGGCCGCATAGACGAGCATCCGGTTCAGGCGGAAGACGGTCGCGACGAGCACGGAAAAGGCGAAATGCAGCCCCCAGAGCGGCGAGCATCCGACGAAAGCGCCGATACCGACGGCGAAGGCCACCTTTCCGGGCGTTCGGTGCTCCGTCCTGAGCGTCATGTAGACCCGGCGCAGCCAGGATCGGCGCGGCACGGCGTGAGGCCGCGGCGGAGGGGGCGGCGGAGACGGCGGTTCCGGCGCCGGTCGCGGCCGGGGGCGGCCCATCGAATCGTCTTGCATCGGGGTCCTTCAGCCTCCACGAAACCACATGTGGCAGAATGCCCGGGGCACGGGTAGATATCTTAGGTCCGACCGCAGGGCACGCCGACGGAAAAACCGTGGGGCGTCGTCCCGGCGGTCCGGCCGCTGGAGCACGGGTGACCGAACAGGTAGAGCCGCAGGACGATTCGACGATCGTCGTCTCTCCGCCCGAGGCGGTCCCGCAGGCGGACGGCGCACCTCCGCCCGACACCCCGGCCCCCGACCCCGAGGCGGCCGCGGCGGCCGACGGCAAGCCCGAAGCCAAGCCGAAGGCCGCCTCCAAGCCGCGGGACCCCGCAGTGATTCGCGCGTTCCGCGCGGGGACGCCGATCGACGGAACGGTGGAGAAGGTCATCAAGGGCGGGTACGAGGTGCGGGTGGGCCGGTCGCGCGGGTTCTGCCCGCACTCCCAGCTCGACGTGCATCGCGTGGACAACCCCGAGGAGCACGTCGGGAAGACCTACGCGTTCCGGATCCTCCAGCTCCGGCGCGGCGGCGACGACGTGGTGGTCTCCCGGCGCGCGCTCCTCGAGGCAGAGCACTCGGAAGAGATGAAAGCGGTCCGCGCGACCCTCATCGAAGGGGCCGTGATGACGGGCCGCGTGACGCGGATCGCGGACTTCGGCGCGTTCGTCGATCTCGGCGCGGGGGTCACCGGGCTGGCCCACCTGAGCGAGCTCGCGCACGGCCGGGTCGTGCGCGCGTCGGACGTCGTCGCGGTGGGCGACCGGGTCCCCGTGAAGATCACGAAGCTCGACGAGGCCACGGGGAAGGTGTCGCTCTCCATCAAGCAGGCGATCACCGATCCCTGGGAATCGGTCCCGCAGCTCTTCGACGTGGGAAAGGCCTACCCCGGGAAGGTGAAGCGCTTCGCCGAGTTCGGCGCCTTCGTCGAGCTCCGGCGCGGCATCGAGGCGCTGGCCCCCGCGCGGGAATTCCCGCCGACCGAGACCGACTGGCGCGACGGCCTCGAGATCGACGCCACGCGCGATTGGGTCGTCATCGCGACCGACGCGGCGCGCCGGCGGATCACGATCATTCCCGCGTTCGACGGTTGGGAAGGACTGATCGGCGTGAAGATCGAGCCTGGAGCCAAGCTCAAGGGGCGCATCGCCAAGGCGGAAGTATTCGGAGTGTTCGTGTGGCTCGGTCCGGGCCAGGTCGGCATGATCCCGCGCGTCTGGAGCGGCGCCGCGAATGGACCCGGCTTCGAGCGCCGCTTTCCCGCGGGTGCCGAGATCGCGGTCGAAGTCGTGGACGTGCAGGAAGGCGGGAAGCGGATCCGGCTCGCCGTGGAAGGGGTCGACCGCGAAGCGGCGGAAGCCGCGCAGGCGTTCCGGAGGGAGGCCCCCGCCAGGCCGCGGCGCGAGCCTCGGCCGAACGGGCCCCGTCCGCGCGACGAGGCGCCCCCGCCGCACGCCTCCGGCGCGCAGGGCGCGTTCGGCAGCCACCTGGGAGAAGCGCTGAAGGCCGCGCTCGGGAAGCGCGAGGACTAGCCGGCGGCCGCGGTCGCCCGGCCGAATCGACGGTCCCGCCGGGTATATTCGGCGAGCGCCTCGAGAAGGTCGCCGCGCGAGAACTCCGGCCAAAGAACGGGAACGAAGACGAGCTCGGCGTACGCGCATTCCCAGAGCAGGAAATCCGAAAGACGCCGCTCGCCCCCGGCTCGAATCAACAGATCGACGTCCGGTCCCCCGAGAAGGCGGGCTAGCTCCGCCTCGGGATCCCTGGATCCGCGCGGGAGGCGGCAGGCGGCCCGCGCGATCGCGGCGCGCGCCGAGTAGTCGACGGCCAAGCGGAGGTCCATGTCCCGGCCGGCGGCCGTCTCGCGCTCGGCGCGGTCGATCGCGGCGACCACGCGCCGCGGAAGACGGTCGCGGCGCCCGACGAGGGTGAGCCGGATCCCCTGCTCGCGGCAGCGGTGGCGCTCGGCGTCGAGGAAATCAGCCAGCAGGGAGAGGAGAGCGCCGACCTCGGCGCCCGGCCGGTGCCAATTGTCCGACGAGAACGCGTAGAGCGTGAGGACCCGGATGCCGAGCTCGCGCGCCGCCTCGACGGTGCGCCGGACCGCTTCGGCGCCGGCCGCATGTCCCTCCGGCCGCGGACGCCCCCGGCGCTCGGCCCAGCGGCCGTTGCCGTCGAGGATGATCGCGACGTGTCCGGGAAGGGCACCGGGGCCCGAGGTATCACTTTGCGCCATAAAGTCGTCCTTCAAAAAAAATCACCCCTTGCGCGTCGCGTGGATCAGCGCCTCCATGTGGTCGAGGTACTTGACGAGCGCGCGACGGCCGGCGGCGGTCAAGCGGAACTCGGTCCGGGGCACACGGCCGTCGAAACTCTTCGTGCACTGGACGTATCCCGCGTCTTCGAGCTTCCGGGCGTGGACCGAGAGGTTCCCGTCGGTCGTGTCGAGCAGGCCCTTCAAGTCGCCGAAGGTCAGCGCGTCGTTGACCGCCAGCGCCGACACGATCGCGAGGCGCATCCGCTCGTGGATGATGCGGTCGAGCTCGGGAACCGTCGAGGCCGGCGGGCGCGGCGCCGCGCGGCGCACCGCGGCCCGCGAGCTCGCCTCCGCCCGCCTAGCCACCGTGCCTCCGTGCGATCGCCAGCCCGAAGCCGACGTGGAGGCCGCCGAACCCCGCGCCCATGATCGCGTTCCCCCATCCCGGGGGTGCGACGAGCGCCAGGACCCCGAGCGTCATGAACCCCAGGCCCATGAGGGGGACGATGCGCACCGAGAAGGCGCCGCCCGCGGCGACCGCCGCCCCATAGCAGAGAAGCCACGTTCCGGGGAGCGCGGACCCGAGCCCGTGGGAGGCCAGGACCCAGGTCAGGACCCCGCCAGCGGCGAGCGCGGGCAGGAAGGCCAACGCGAATTTGCGCGCGATCGCCGACCGGAGCGACAGGCCGACCCGGCGCGCCTTCCTGCCGATCGTCACCGCCGAGATCGCGCCCGCCACGACGCCCTCGGCGAGCCACACCGCAAGCCATGCTCCCCCCTCGGGGGTCAGCGAGGCGGCGGCCGACGCGGCGAGCGCGGTCGCGCCGATTGCGACGGTCCCCCAGCCGGGGACGGCGGTGAACGCGCCCGCGCGCTCCATGGCGTCCCGAATGACGCGGAGGCTCTCCAAGGCGTGGTCCCGTATCGGGAGCGGGACGTCGGTCTCGGGCTCGATGGGGGTCGCCAAGGGCATCGCCTCCAACCTACGCCGGAGGGGGTCCGGTGTCAAGTTCTTTGCGGTGCAAAGTATCGCCTTCGAGGATCAGGGGCGAGGCGGGCCGGTAGAACAGGTATTGCCACGCCCAATCGACGAAGACGACGAGCTTGTTCCGGAAGCCGACGAGCTGCATCAGGTGCACGAAGAGCCAGACGATCCACGCGGGAAACCCGGTCAGCTTCAGGCGGCCCAAGGAGACGACGGCCGCGGACCGGCCGATCGTCGCCATCGTCCCGGGGTCCTTGTAGCGGAACGGCTCCAAGGGCTCCCCGGCCAGGCGGTGCAGGATGTTGCGCGCCGCGGCCGCTCCCATTTGGATCGCGGGGGGGCAGAGGGCGGGGACCGTTCCCTCGGTCGTCCGCACGAGCGCGGCGTCACCGACAACGAAGACCTCGGGATGACCCACCACTTCGAGGGTCGGGGCGACGGGGATGCGCCCGGCGCCGTCCACCGCGACTCCCAGCGTCGCCCCGAGCGGCGCGGCCGCGACGCCCGCGGCCCAGACCAGCGTGCGGGCGAGCAGCGTCTCTCCCCCCGCGAGCCGCACGAGGCGGCCGTCGTAGTCGAGGACGCGGGCGTCGAGGCAAACCTCGACCTCCAGTTTCCGCAGGCTGGCGGCGGCGGCGGCCGAGAGGTCCTCGGGCATCGCGGGGAGGACGCGCGGTCCCCCTTCGAACAGGAGAACCCGCACGTCCGCCGCCGGGATCGCGGGGTAGTCGCGCCGCAGGACGCGCCGCAGCAGCTCCGAGACCGCTCCGGCGACCTCGACCCCGGTCGGCCCCCCTCCGGCCACCGCGATCGTCAGGAGAGCCCGGCGCTCGCCCGGATCCTGCGCGGCGATCGCCGCTTCGAAGCAGCGGATCAGGTGGTTGCGAAGGCTCAGGGCTCCCGGGAGGCCCTTGAGATCGAAGGCGTGGCGGCGGACCCCGTCGAGGCCGAAGAAGTTGGTCGCGGCCCCTGACGCGAGCACGAGGGTGTCGTAGGGAATCTCATCGTCGGCGGTGACGACGATGCGTCGCAGGGGATCGACCCGCGCGATCTCGGCGATGCGGAACTCGAGGTTGCGCTGGCGCCTGAAGATCGAGCGCACCGGGGCGGCGATCTCGGCCGGCGGAAGGGCGGCCACAGCGACCTGATACAGGAGCGGCTGGAAGAGGTGGTAGTTGTTCCGGTCGAGGAGGAGGACGTCCACGGGCGCGCCCGAGAGCGTGCGCGCGGCGGTGAGGCCGCCGAATCCGGCGCCGACGATCACCACGCGCGGCCGCGTCGTCCTCATCGACGGGGTGACGCGCTCTCCGCCCGGGCGCCCGACAGCGCGTCGCGCACGAGGGCGCGCTGCTCGGCGAGGTGGCGCGTGTGCGATCCGGTGGCGGGAGACGCGCCCCGCCGGCGCCCGGCGTAGGCGATCGCTCCGCCCGCGGGCAGGATCGCGCCCAGCCGGTCCTCGAGGAAGTCCCACGCTCCCATGTTGCGCGGCTCTTCCTGGGCCCAGCAGAACTCGGTCGCGCCGGCATAACGTGCCGCCACCCGGGCGATCGCCTCGCCGGGGAAGGGGTAGAGCTGCTCGATGCGCGCGAGTGCGACGTCGTCCGAGCCCGCCTCGTGACGCGCGGCGCGCAGCTCGTAATAGAGCTTTCCCGAGCAGAGCACGACGCGGCGCACCTGCGCGACGTCCGCGACCTCGGGGTCGTCTTTGACCGGCGCGAAGGCCCCGCGGACGAGCTCGTCCGCGGCCGAGACCGCCTCGCGCAGGCGGAGAAGGCTCTTCGGGGTCAGGACGACGAGCGGCTTCCTGTCGGCGCCATTCGCCTGGCGGCGCAGGAGGTGGAAGTACTGAGCCGGGGTCGACGGCTGGGCGATGACGAGGTTCCCCCCGGCGGCGAGCTGCAGGAATCGCTCGAGCCGCGCGCTCGAGTGTTCGGGGCCTTGCCCTTCGTAGCCGTGCGGGAGGAGGAGCGTGACGCCGCTCTTCACCCCCCACTTGTCCTCGGCCGAGGCGATGAACTGATCGACGATGACCTGGGCCCCGTTCGCGAAGTCGCCGAACTGGGCCTCCCAGAGGACGAGCGCCTCGGGCATCGAGACGCTGTAGCCGTACTCGAACCCCAGGACGGCGAACTCCGACAGGTGCGAATCGAAGACCTGGAAGCGCGCCTGCTCCGGGGCGAGATGGGCGAGCGGGATGAACCGCTCGCCGGTGCGATGGTCGTAGAGGATCGCGTGACGCTGGCTGAACGTCCCGCGCCCCGAGTCCTCGCCCGAGAGGCGCACCGGGACCCCGTCGAGCGCGAGCGATCCGAACGCCAGCGCCTCCCCGAGCGACCAGTCGATCGCGTCGCCCGCGAACTGGGCCCGGCGCCTCGCCAACTGGGTCTTGAGCTTCGGATGGACCGCGAAGCCGTCGGGGACCCGGTCGAGACCCGCGAGGATCGTCTCCAGTCGCTCGCGGGCGACCCCTGTCGCGACACCGGGGCCGGCGGGGCCGGAGGGCGGCTCGCGATCCTCGCGGACCGTCTCGCCGGAGGGCTCCGTCCTCATCGCGCGCACCTCGTCGAAGGCGCTCTGCAGGCGCAGCCGGTAGTCGTTGAGCGCGGACTCGGCGGACTCGGGGGTCAGGTCTCCCCGCCGCAAGAGCTCCTCGGTGTAGAGCTTTCGCACCGAACGTTTCTTCTCGATCGCGGCATAGAGCAAGGGATGGGTGTACGAAGGGTCGTCCCCCTCGTTGTGCCCCCACCGCCGGTAGCAGACCAGGTCGATCACCACGTCCCGCCGGAAGGCGTTCCTGAAGGCGAGAGCGAGGCGGGTGACGCGAACCGCCTCCTCGGGCTGGTCGCCGTTCACGTGGAAGATCGGCGCCTGAACGGTGCGGGCGACGTCGGTCGCGTAGGGGGACGACCGCGCGTCCTGGGGTCCGGTCGTGAAGCCGATCTGGTTGTTGACGACGACGTGGACCGTGCCGCCGGTGCGGTAGCCGCGCAGCTGCGACAGGTTGAGGGTTTCAGCGACGACCCCTTGGCCGGCGAAGGCCGCGTCCCCGTGCATCAGGATCGGAAGGATCCTCCCCCGGGCCGTGTCCCCGGCGCGGTCTTGCTTCGCGCGAACCATCCCTTCCACGACGGGATCGACCGCCTCGAGGTGGGAGGGGTTCGACGCCAGCGTGACGCCGAGCGTGCGGCCGTCCGGTGCTACGTGCGTGCCCGCCGCTCCGACGTGGTACTTGACGTCGCCGGAGCCGTGCGCCGTCTCGGGGTCGAGCTCCCCCTCGAACTCGCGGAAGATCGTCGCGACCGATTTCCCGACGACGTTCGAGAGGATGTTCAGGCGTCCTCGATGGGACATCCCGATCACCGCCTCCTCGAACCCGGCGGCCGCGGCGTCCGTCAGGAGGACGTCGAGCATGGGCACGAGCGTTTCGGCCCCCTCCAAGGAGAATCGCTTCTGTCCGACGTAGGTCGTGTGCAGGAACTTCTCGAAGGCCTCGGCCGCGTTCAACTTCTGCAGGATCCGCTGCTGCTCGTCGCGCGTGAGCGGGGCGGCGTTTCGGGTGGACTCCATCCTCTCCTCGAGCCACCGGCGAATCGGAAGCTCTTGGATGTGCATGAACTCGACGCCGACGTAGCGGCAGTAGGTCTCCCGCAGGACGTCCAGAATCTCCCGGAGCGGCCGCGGCTCGCGGCTGCCGGCGAGCGGGCCGGCCGCGAAGCAGCGGTCGAGGTCCCAGACCGACAGACCGTAGAACGCAAGCTCGAGCTCGTCCTGGTGCAGCGGCGGCGCGCCCAACGGATCGAGGTGGGCGGAGAGATGTCCCCGCACGCGGAAGGCGCGCACCAGCTGGAGCACGCCGGCCTGCTTTTCGATCGTGTCGGCCGCCCCGGAGCGCGCGGCTCCGGCCCGTGCCTCCGCGGCGAGCTTCACGGGCTCCTGGGGGATGCCCATCTGGCGAAAGATCCGGTCGTAGAAATCTCCGCCGCCGAGCTGCAGCCCGTCGATCGTCGCGAGGAACGCACCCGATTCGGCGCCCTGGATGATCCGGTGGTCGTAGGTCGACGTCAGCGTCATCACCTTGGACAACCCGAGGTTCGAGATCGCCTCGTCGGTCATGCCGGCGTACTGCGGCGGGTAGCCGATCGCCCCCACGCCCACGATCGCTCCTTGGCCCGCCATCAGCCGCGGCACGGAAAGCGTCGTCCCGAGCGTGCCCGGATTCGTGATCGACAGCGTCGTCCCAGCGAAGTCGTCGACCTCGAGGGTGCCCCCGCGCGCCCGGGCCAGAAGCAGATCGACCGCGGCCACGAATCCCGGGAAGTCGAGCGCTCCCGCGTCCTTGACGTTCGGCACGACCAGCGCGCGCTGGCCCTTCCTTTCGAGTTCCACGGCGATCCCGAGGTTCACGGCCCGCCGGAGGACCCGATGAGGCACGCCGTCGATCGACTCGAAGGCCGCGTTCAGGCCGGGGTGCTCCTCGAGCGCCCGCAGCACCGCCCAGCCCACGAGATGGGTGAACGAGACCTTGGCGGCGTGGCGGGTCGCCTCGTGCTGGTTGATGAGGCGGCGGTTCTCCTCGAGGAACTTCACCGCGACGATGCGCGCGGTCGTCGCCGTCGGCATGTCGAGGGAGGCACGCATCGACTCGACGATGCGCGCCTGAACTCCCTGGAGCGGCACCGCCTCGCCCGGTCCGGCCCCGGCCGCCGCGGTCGTGACGGCCGGTGCGCCGGGGGCGGGAGCGGAGGCGGCCGGGTGGATCTCGGCCGGTGGGGCGTAGCCCTCGAAGAACTCGCGCCACGCCTCGCCGACCGCCTCGGGATTCGCAAGGTAGCGCCGGTACAGCTCGTCCACATACCCGACGTTCTGTCCGAAAACGCTCATGGTGGCGGGTATCCTACGTTTGGGATGGGAATGGTGCCATGACCGATCGGGTAGGGCGCGCCGTTCTCTGCGCGGGAGCGTTGGCACTCGCCGGATGCGCCGCGCGCCCCGCCGTCGTGCGCCGCTGGCCGGTCATGGCGACGTACGCCACGTCGACGATCGTCACCCCGAGCACGCAGGACGGCGAGTCGGTGGTGCTGCGGGTCCGGGACGCGTTCGATCGCGTGAACGGCGCGATGAGCAACTGGGCCGACCGCAGCGAGCTTCAGCGCCTGAACGTCGCGGCGCGCCACGGCGACTACCGCATCGCCGATCCGGAGCTCGCGAGGTGCGTGGCCGCCGCCCTCGATGCGGCTGCACGGACCGGCGGAGCATTCGACCCGACCGTAGGCCCGCTCATGATGCTCTGGGGTTTTCGGCCCAAAGCCCCGCGCATTCCCGGCGAGGGGGAGATCGCGGAGGCGCTCCGGCACGTCGGCGCCTCGAAGGTCGCCTACGATCGTGCCGCGCGCACGATCCGATTCTTGGACGACGCCATGGAATTGGACCTCGGGGGAATCGCCAAGGGGTGCGCCCTCGATCTAGCGCGCCGCGACGGCGCGGGGGGCGCGCGGCTCGAGGGGATGCTCCTCGATCTCGGCGGACAGCTGGCGAGCTGGGGGCGCTCGCCCGAGCGCGGCCCATGGAAGGTGGGCGTGCGCGACCCGGAGGGGGAGTCACCGATCGTGGCCACGATCACCCTCCGCGCGGGTGGCACGGTCGCGAGCTCGAGCGACGTGGAGCAAGCGTTCGAGATCGGCGGACGGCGGTACGGGCACATCATGGACGCGCGCACCGGCCGCCCGGCCGCGAGCGAGATCCTCCAGTCGACGGCGATCGATCCCTCCGCAACGACCGGAGACCTCTTGAGCACCGCCCTCTTCGTGGGGGGAGCCTCCCGCGCGGGCGAGATCCTGCGGGCGTACCCGAGCGCCGAGGCGGTCCTGATCGTCCGGGAAGGGGGAGGGCTGGCCATGCTGGCTTCGACCTCCCTGCGTGGGAGGCTCGCAATCGAGGACGCCGCGCGCCGCCGCTTCACCTCCGACTCGCCGCGCTTCGTACTCCCCGCTGCTACCATGACCTCTTCCGTCAACCCCTGACCGGAGGACCTTCCCATGCCCACGGCGACTCCCATCGATACCCTCGCGGCCCTCGGCGTTTCGCCGACGAGCCGCGGCGCCTCGACCGGGCGCTGGCTCGAGACCCGCGGCCCCGAGCTCGCCTCGGTCAACCCCACCACCGGCGAGCCGCTGGGGCGAGTTCTCCAGGCGACGGCGGCCGACTACGAGACCGTCGTCCGGGCCGCGAGGGAGGCGTTCTCGTCGTGGCGGATGGTGCCGGCGCCCAAGCGCGGCGAGGTCGTCCGTCAGCTGGGCGACGAGCTCCGGAAGAACAAGGAAGCGCTCGGGCGGCTCGTGACCCTGGAGGCGGGGAAGGTCGTCTCCGAGGGGCTCGGCGAAGTGCAGGAAATGATCGACGTGTGCGACTTCGCGGTCGGGTTGTCGCGCCAGCTCTACGGCCTCTCCATGCACTCCGAGCGGCCCCAGCACCGGATGTACGAGCAGTGGCACCCCTTGGGAGTCGTGGGCATCGTCACAGCTTTCAACTTTCCCGTCGCCGTCTGGGCCTGGAATGCGGCGATCGCGGCGGTTTGCGGCGACACCATGATCTGGAAGCCGTCGTCGAAGACGCCGCTCACCGCCGTTGCGGTCCAGACGATCGCTCATCGGGTGATGGAGCGGAACGGCTGTCCGGGTGTTTTCAATCTGGTCATCGGACGCGGGTCGGACGTCGGCGAACGGATGCTCTCCGACCGCCGCCTTCCCCTGATCTCGGCGACCGGATCGTGCCGGATGGGGCGAAGGATCGCGGTCGTGGTCGGCGAGCGGCTCGGACGGACGCTCTTGGAGCTCGGCGGGAACAACGCCATCGTGGTGACGGACGAGGCGAATCTCGACCTCGCGCTCCGCGCCGTGGTCTTCGGCGCGGTCGGCACGGCCGGGCAGCGGTGCACGACGACCCGCCGCCTGATCCTCCAGTCCGGGATCGCGGGGCCGATGATCGAGCGCCTGAAAAAGGCCTACGCTCAGGTCCGCATCGGCGATCCCGGGGAGCGCGGAACGTTGATGGGGCCGCTGATCGACGGCGGCGCCGTGGACGACATGATGGCGGCGCTCGATCGCGTGCGGAAGGAGGGGGGGGAGGTTCTGTACGGAGGGAAGAAGCTCGACCGGCCCGGCCATTTCGTCGAGCCGACGCTCGTCCGCGTCAAGCCAGGGATGGAGACGCCGAAGGACGAGACCTTCGCCCCGATCCTCTACCTCTACGAGGTCGCGACGGTCGACGAGGCGATCGCGATCCAGAACGACGTCCCTCAGGGGCTCTCGTCCGCGATCTTTACCGACAGCCTGACCGAAGCGGAGGCGTTCCTGTCGCATCGAGGCAGCGACTGCGGGATCGCGAACGTCAACATCGGCACCTCCGGTGCCGAGATCGGCGGGGCGTTCGGGGGCGAGAAGGAAACCGGCGGAGGCCGCGAATCGGGCTCCGACGCGTGGAAAGCCTACATGCGCCGCCAGACGAACACGATCAACTGGGGCAAGGACTTGCCGCTCGCCCAGGGCGTGACCTTCGACCTTTGATCCTTCGCCCTCACGCGGGGGCGATCAACTCGCCGTAGGCCGGCGCGAACTTCGCCGAGAAGTGCCGTAGGGTCGCCGGTGCCTCGACGATCTTGACCCCGCGGATGCGGGCCGCCAGCGAGTTGGCGTGGAGGAGCACCTCGGCGACGTAGTCGACGTGGCTCTGCGTGTAGACCCGCCTCGGAAAGGCGAGCCGGACCAGCTCCATGACGCTCGGCTTCTCGGATCCGTCCGGCTGCCGCCCGAACATGACGGAGCCGATCTCGACCGAGCGGATGCCCCCGAGGAGATAGAACACCAGCGACAGAGCCCACGCGGGATACTCCGCCTGGGGCACGTGCGGGAGGAAGCGCTTCGCGTCCACGTAGAGGGCGTGCCCCCCGGGGGGCGTGAGGATCGGAACGCCTCCGCTCTCGAGCCGCTCCGCGAGGTAGGCGATCGAGCGGATCCGGTATTCGAGGTAGTCCTCGTGCAGGACCTCGCGCAACCCGACCGCCAGCGCCTCGAGGTCGTAGCCGGCGAGGCCGCCGTACGTCACGAACCCCTCGGTGAGGATCAGGAGGTCGGAGCAGCGGCGCGCGAGGTCGGGATCCCGCAGCGCGAGGAAGCCCCCGATGTTGACCATCCCGTCCTTCTTGGCGCTCATCGTGCAGCCGTCGGCGCAGGCGAACATCGCTCCGGCGATCTCGGTGGGGGTCTTGGCGCTTTCGCCCTCTTCGCGCGTCTTGATGAACCATGCGTTCTCCGCGAACCGGCACGCGTCCAGGAACAGCGGGACCCGGTGACGGCGGCAGACGTCGCGCACCGCGCGAAGGTTGGCCAGGCTCACCGGCTGGCCGCCCCCCGAATTGTTGGTGACCGTGATCATCACGAGCGGGACCTTGCCGGGGTTGTCGTCCAGGACGCGCGCGAGGCGGGAGACGTCCATGTTGCCCTTGAAAGGATGGCGGCTCGAAGGCTGGAGCCCCTCTTCGATCGGGAGGTCGAGCGCGGTCCCGCCCCGGTGCTCCACGTTCGCCCGGGTGGTGTCGAAGTGCGTGTTGTTCGGGACGATGTCTCCGGGATTCACGAGCGTGCCGAAAAGGATGCGCTCCGCCGCCCGGCCTTGATGCGTCGGCAGGATCTGCGGGAACCCGGTGATCTCCTGGACCGCGTCGCGGAAGCGGTAGAACGACTCGGAGCCGGCGTACGACTCGTCCCCCCGCATCATCGCCGCCCATTGCTCGGAGGACAGCGCGCCGGTGCCCGAGTCGGTGAGGAGGTCGATCAGCACGTCCCGCGCCGGGAGGAGAAACAGGTTGTAGCGCGCCGCGCGAAGCGCTGCGTCCCGCTCCTCGGGGGTCGTGCGACGGATCGGCTCGATGGTCTTGATACGGAACGGCTCGATGATCGTGCGGTAGCTCACGGCAGAAGGGTAGCAGCGGCGGCGGCCCCGGGCTTTACGGGCAGGTCCCGTGCGTCCTCGGGGCGCCGCTCGACGCCGCACCCCACCCGCCGGCGCCGCAAGCGTTCCGGGCCTGAAGGAGATAGTAGACGCCGCCGCCTGGGGCGGGGGTCTCGGGATCCGTGCGCGTGGTCGAGGTCGTCGCCGCGCCGAGGCACGCCGCCACCGCGATCGACCCGCCGCTCCGGAGCGCGCCGAGATCCCCCTTGACGACGTCGTAGACGGTGCCGTTTCCGTCCGCCCGGGCCAGCGAGTCCCAGCTGAGCGTCGTCTTGTCCCCCGCGAGAGCGAGCCTTGAGGCTTCCCCAGGGACGTCGTAGGCGCCGCCGTTCCCCGCGGCGCAATCGCAGGCGTCGGGGATTCCGTCTCCGTCGGCGTCGGCGCCCGCGTGGATCGCTCCGTAGGCGTCGACGAGACCGAAACCCCAGAGGTTGTTGGGACGCGCCGAGGCTCCCGTGCCCCCACAGGTCTGGGGGGACGCCTGGTGCAGGGTGGGGCGCGCCGTCTGGCTCAGGAGGCAGCGGGAGATCCGAATCAGACCGCGCACCTGGGGCTTCGCGGACCACAGCAGCGCCGCGGCGCCGGCGGTGTGCGGGCTGGCCATGCTCGTTCCGGAGAAGACCGCGTACCCGCCGCCGGGAATCGAGGATCGGACGGAGACGCCGGGGGCTGAGACGTCGGGGCGCACGCGGTTGCTCCCGTCGATCGTCACCGGACCCTTCGACGAGAACGAGGCGAGCGCGTTCGAGGAGTCGGTCGCGCCGGCGACGAAGGCTTCATCGTAAATCGCGGGAGGCTCGGCGACCGTCGAGCAGGCCGGCCCGCTGTTTCCCGCCGCGGCCACGGCGAGGATCCCGGCCGCCCGGAGCGCCGCGAAGCTGTCGCGCAGGCTGCCGGCGTCGCAACCCTCGGAGGTCGGACAGGTCCAGGAGTTGTTCACGATGTCCGGGGCCTTCGACGGGTCCCCGTCCCGTTCGGGGTCTCCGTCGTGAGGGTAGGGGGCCAGGAAGAACTGGTTGCAGGCGATGTAGGTCGAGGGCTGGCCGTTGCCGTGGTCCATGTTCCGGCAGGCGATCCACTTCGCGCGGGGGGCGACCCCGACCTGATTTCCCGCCCCGTCGTCTCCCACCATCGTTCCCGTCGTGTGGGTCCCGTGATCGTTGTCGTCGAACGGCGCGGCCAGGTTTTCGATCGGGTCGAACCAGTTGTAATCGTGGCTCGCGGTCGCGCCGTCCCAGCCGCGGTACTGCGCGAGGATCGCCGGGTGGGTCCAATCGACTCCGGTGTCGGCGGAGGCGACGACGATCCCCTCGCCGTGCTTGCCGTCCAAGTTCCAGACGTCGTCCGCGTTGATCGCGAGGATTCCCCACTCGGGACCGGAGGCGGGCGCTGCCGGGGCCAGCAGGTCGGCTTCGATCCCCCGAACCACCGGGTCGGCGACGATGCGGACCACCTCCGCCCGCCCGGCCAAGCGCCGCGCCATGGCGAGGTCGCCCCGCATCGCGAGCCCGTCGACGATGTACAGCGGGCGATAGGGGATCCCGGCCGACTCGAGCTCGCTTCGCACCGCCGCCTGAACGCGCCGGGCGCGATGGACGAGCGTCCCGTACACGGCGCGCCCGCGGTCGGGGGCGCCCGATCCGGGCGACAGAGCCTTCTCGAGCGACGCGGAATCGTCGAAGAGGACGATGAACCCCGCGGTCCCCGAGCTCAGTCGATCGAGAAGCCACGGCGCGATCTTGCCGTCGGCCGCTCCAGCCGCCGCGTCTCCCGCGGCGCCGGCATCGAGGGCGGCGCAGGCGCAGATCACGAGGGCGGCGAGCATCGCGAGCGGACGGGCCATCACGACCGTGGCGTCCTCCGGACCAGCTTCTACGGCGAGGGGGTGCGGGTGTCAACCGGGCCGTGGCCGATGCCGACGATATTGAAATCGGGCGATTCGACCTGGAGGGTGACGTGAGCGATCCCGAACCGGTCCGCCATGCGCGCGGTCGCCGTCCGCAGGACCTCCTGCGCGCGCACCGAGTGATCGACCACCAGATGCGCGGTCAGCAGGGGCACGGTTCCCCCGAGCGACCAGAGGTGAAGATCGTGCACGTCGGAGACGCCCGCGAGGGAGAGCAGTTCGGCCCGGATCTCCTCCGCGTCGAGGTGCGGCGGCGTGCCCTCCATCAGGACGTGGACCGATTCCAGGACGAGCCGCACCGAGCCGAACGCGATGATCGTCCCGATCGCCAGGCTCGCGACCGGGTCGGCCCAGCGCCAGCCGAATAGCGCGATCGCCGCGGCGGCCGTCAACGCCCCCACGGACCCCAGGAGATCCCCGACGAGGTGGAGGAACACGGCGCGCGCGTTCAACCCGGCATGCCGTCCTCGCAGGAGCCACACGCCGGCGAGGTTGACCGCCAATCCCACCGCGGCGACGGCGCCCATCAACCCCGAGGCGACCTCGGGGGGCGCGGCGAGGCGGCGCACGGCCTCCCAGAAGATGAACCCGCAGACCACGACGAGCGTGACCCCGTTCGCCAGGGCGGCGAGGATCTCGGCCCTCTGGTACCCGTACGTTCGTCCGGGGTCGGGCGGCCGGCGCGACAGCCACGCCGCCGCGAGCGCCAGGGCCAAGGCCAGATCGTCGGTGAACATGTGTCCGGCGTCGGCCAGGAGGGCGAGGCTGTTCGCGACCACGCCTCCGACGACCTCGGCGACGGTCGTGACGAGCGTCAGCGCGAGGACGATCGCGATCCGCCGCTCAGTGTCGGAGCTGCGGGAGCGGTCGTGGACGTGGGAGTCGATCACGGAATGGCTCCGGAAGGCGCCACTTTAGCAGGTGACCGGGGGCGTCCGGCGCCAGGTGGAACCCTCGCGCATCCGGCCCGTATGCTCATGTCGAGCCCCGAGCTCAAGGGGACGCGGAGGGTGGGATGGTCGCCGTGCTGATCCTGGCGGGATTCGTGGGTCTCCTGCTGCTGGTGCCGCTGCTGCTCGTCGGGCTCGTCCTTCGAGTCGCGTTCTCGCTAGCACTGCTGCCGTTCCGGATCGTGGGGCTGGCCCTCCGGTTGACGCTCGGCATCGTGGCGGCGGCGGTCGGGCTCGCGATCGGGGCGGTGGGGCTCGTGGTCGCCGCGGCGCTCCTCGGCGTGGCGCTCCTGATCCCGCTCCTGCCCCTGATCGCGCTCGCGGCCGGATTCTGGCTGGTGTGGCGGCTCGTCCGGCGCGGGCCCGCCGCCGCGCATCAGGTCGTCAGGCCGTAGGCTCGGTCATCCGGAACGGATCGAGCGCGTCGTCCAACTGCTCGTCCGTCAGCAAGGTCGTCTCTTTCGCGATCTCCCGCACCGTGCGCCCCGTCTTCGCCGCTTGCTTCGCGATCGCGGCCGAGGCGTCGTAGCCGAGGAGGGGAACGAGCCCGGTGCAGATCGCCAGGCCGCGCTCGACGAGCCGCGGCCCCGCATCCGTCGCCACCAGGCCGCTCACGCAGCGCTCGGCGAAGTTGCGGGTGGCGGCCCCCAAGATCTCGATCGACTGCACCAGGTTGTGTGCCGCGAACGGGAGCATCGTGTTCAGCTCGAAGAAGCTCCACTGTCCCGCCTGGAGCACGGCGACGTCCCCGGCGATCGTCTGCGACGCCGCCTGGATCAGCGACTCGGCGATCACGGGATTCACCTTTCCGGGCATGATCGAGCTTCCGGGCTGGACCTCCGGCAGCGCGAGCTCCCCCAAGCCGCAGCGTGGGCCCGACCCGAGCAGCCGGACGTCGTTCGCGATCTTGATCAGGGAGACGGCGACCGTCCGGATCGATCCGGAGGCCTCGACGACGGCGTCCAGGGTCGCCTGCGCCTGGAAGTGGTTGTCGGTCTCGACCACCTCGACCCCCGTCGCGAGGGAGACCAGCCGCAGCACGCGCCCGGCGAACTCGGGGTGCGTATTGATGCCGGTCCCGACCGCGGTCCCGCCGAGAGGCACCACGGCCAGCTCCGCCTTCGCGTGCGCCAGACGCCGGGCGGCGCGCTCCACCTGCCCCGCGTAGCCGCGGAAAACCTGTCCCATGCGGATCGGCGTCGCGTCCTGGAGGTGCGTCCGGCCGGTCTTGATGACGCCCCAGAACGCGTCGGCCTTTGCGGTCAGCTCGGTGCGCAGGATCTCGCAGGCGGGCTCCAGGACTTCGTGAACCGCGAGGAGGGCCGCGAGGTGGAGCGCGGTGGGGATCACGTCGTTCGAGGACTGCCCCAAATTGACGTGATCGTTCGGATGCACCTTGCCCCGCGATCCGCGGGGGGAGCCCATGAGCTCGGCCGCTCGGTTGGCGATCACCTCGTTCGCGTTCATGTTCGTCGAGGTCCCCGAGCCGGTCTGGAAGACGTCCAAGGGAAAGTGCGCGTCGAGCGCTCCGTCGGCGACTTCCTTAGCGGCCGCCGCGATCACCTCCGC
>JBGQLU010000008.1:0-45595 GCA_041500265.1 Acidobacteriota bacterium
ACCTTGCCCGGACGCTGGAGGAGCGACGCCCCGAACCCGCGGCGGGTCACCTCGTCGATCGGGCACCCGCAGTTCACGTCCACGAAATCGGCGCCGGCGCCTTCCGCCTCGCGGGCGGATTCGGCGAGGACCTCGGGGACCTTGCCCGCGAGCTGGACGCCGAACAGACGCTCGGACGCATGCCGCCTCAGGAGCGGCCGGTCGCCCCGTTCGCGACCGAACGTCCGGTGGGCGTAGGCCATCTCTCCCAGGCAGACCTCGGCCCCCCACTCGTTGGCGAGGCGCCGGAACGGCAGGTCGGTGCCGCGCGTCATCGGCGCCATCACGAGGCGCCCGCGGAAGATCGTCTCGGCGGTCATAGTTCCGCGCCCCTAGTACCGGACGTCCTCGCCGTCGGGCGCCTCGGTTTCGTCCGCGGTCTCGCGCTCGAGCTGCTCGGTGATCGTCTTGACCTTCACGTCGGCCGCCTGGATCTTTTGCCGGCAGAGGGTCACCAGTGCGGCGGCCTCGCCGACCAGACCCGATAGCTCGTCGATGTCGACCTGGCCTTCCTCGATCTTCCGGAGGATCTCCTCGAGGCGCCCGGCGGCCTGACCGTACGAGAGCTCGTCCTTCGTCTTCTTGCTCATTCCTCGCCCCTCGCCGGCATCCCGGCCGCGGGCCCGTCCGACACGAGCGCCAGATGCCCCCCGCGGAGGTCCGCCGTCAACCGCGCGCCCTTCGGCGCCGCCGCCGGGTCCGCCACGACCCCGCCGTCGGCACGGCGCAGGATCGCATACCCGCGCTCCACGACGCGACGCGGATCCACGAGGTGCAGCCGGCGCGCTCGCGCCTCGAGCCTCTCCCCCTCGCGAGCCGCCGCCCGCGCCGCCCTCGGGCCGAGCGCCCGGGCCGCCTCCTGCGCCCGGCGCCTCTCCGCCGCCAGGTCGCGGCGGGCCGCCTGACCGAGCTGCCGCGCGCCGGCGAGCAGCGAGATCCGGGACATGTCGAGAAAGGCGCGCGCCGCGCGGGCGAGCCTGCGGGCGGTGTCGCCGCGTCGGCGCGATTCGGCGTCGAGATGCTCGCGGGCTCCCGCGAGGATCGAGGCCGACAGCTCGTCGATCCGCAGGAGCGCCGCTCGGACCCGTTCGACCAGCATCGCGGCCGCGGCCGTCGGGGTCTTCGCGCGCCAGCCGACGTGGTCCAGGACCGAAAGATCCTGCTCGTGACCGATGCCGACGACGACCGGGATCGGGAACGACGCGACCGCCCGGCCGAGCGTTTCGGTGTCGAACCAGGAGAGATCGCTTCTCGAGCCGCCGCCCCGGCAGATCATCACGACGTCGAAATGCGCGGCGCGCGGGCGGAACCAATCGAGGGCGTTGAGCACGGTCGATTCGGTCGAGCGTCCCTGGACGCGCGCGCCGTGAGCGGTCACCGAGAACGCGAACCCCGATTCCTTCAGCGTGCGCAGCACGTCGTGGTAGGCGTCCGACCCGAGGCTCGTGATCAGCCCGACCCGCAGCGGAAGCGCCGGAAAGGGAAGCGAGGTGTTCTTTTCGAGGAGCCCCTGCGCGGCGAGCGCTCGAACGATCTCGTCGCGGCGCCTCGCCGCCTCCCCGAGCGTGTAGTTGACGTCGAGATCCTGGACGACGACCCGGTACGCCCCCCAAGCGTCGTAGAGGTCCACGCGGACCGCCACGCGCACCTCGATCTCGTCCTCGAGAAGGAACGGGTCGCCCGCGGCCCGGAGCGTCCGCTCGATCTCGCGCCGGGTGTCCTCGAACACGATCGCCCCAACCTGGAACGCCGTCTCTCCGGCGGCGTCGCGCTCGACGAGCGAGAACCCGACGTGGCGTTTGTGCTTGTTCCGGTTGAAGCCGCTGATCTCCCCCACGAGCCAGATCGGCGCGGGAAACGCGCCCTCGAGGACGACGCGCACCTCGCGGTTCAAGCGTCCGACCGTGTAGTTGTCGCCGCCTTCCGCCGGCGCGGGCTCGTCGAACAGGCCGCGCCCTAGGACGCGGGCGGCCGGCGCCGGCCGCCGGGCGCCGGGAGGCGAGAGCGTGCGCGTTCCGCCGCGCTCGCCGTAGAGCCGCCCCACCTCGTCGTCGAAGTCGAACCCCTCGGGTTGGAGCAGATCGACCAGCGCGACCACGTCCTCGCCCGGCACCCACCAGGTCTTGTCGGCCGCCTGCCAACGCCGCCGCGGGAGGGACTTGATCAGGTCCACGAGCCGCCGGTCGAAGGGGAAGCGGACATGGAACCCCCCGGCGCCGTCGGGGACGACCTCGCGGCTCACGCGCGCGCGCTCCCGGCCAGCGCGCGGATCGCACCGACGATCTCCGCGGCGGCCTCGTCGATCTCCTCCGCCGTGGTCGAGCGGCCGGTGGTCAGACGGAGCGTCGCGCGAGCGATCTCCGGCTTGACCCCCATCGCCAGGAGCACCTTCGACGGCTCGGGCCTCCCGGAGTGGCAGGCGGCCCCGGAACCGGTCGCAACCCCGGTCGTTCGGGCGAGGAGCTCGTTGGCATCGACCCCAGGGAATGCGGCATACAACGTGTTCGGAAGCCGCTTCGCCTCGGCGCCGTGGACGACCAGGGAGGGCACGGCTTTGCGGAGCGCGGCCTCGAGGCGGTCCCGCATCGCCTGGAGCTGAGCGCTCCGGCTCTCCTGCTCGCGACCCGCGAGCGAGCATGCGGCGCCGAGTGCTGCGGACAGCGCGACGCTTTCGGTCCCCGACCGCCGGTTCATCTGGTGACCGGCGCCCCGAAGGAACGGAACGAACGGGGTGCCGCGTTTGAGATAGAGGGCGCCGATCCCTTGCGGCGCGTAGAGCTTGTGCCCCGCGATCGTCAGCAGATCGACCCCCAGCTCGCCGACATCGACCCTCACCTTGCCGACCGTCTGGGCGGCGTCGGTGTGGACCGGCACCCCTTTCGCGCGCGCCGCTCGCGCGACCGCGGGGAGCGGCTGGATCACGCCGGTTTCGTTGTTGGCGTGCATGACCGAGACGAGCACCGTGTCGGGTCGAATCGCCGATTCGACGGCCCGCGGATCGATGCGGCCGTGCGGATCGACGGGAACGCGCGTCACGGCCCAACCCTTCGATTCGAGGAGCCGGCAGGGCTGATCGACGGAGGCGTGCTCGATCGCGGTCACGACGACGTGACGGCCCCGATCGGCCAGCGCCTCGGCGACGCCCAGGATCGCGGCGTTGTTCGCTTCCGTGCCCCCGCTGGTGAAGACGATCTCGTCGGGCTCGGCACCCAAGAGCGAGGCGACCTCCCCGCGGGCCCGCTCGACGATCTCGCGCGCGGCGGCCCCGTAGCTATGGGTCGAGAGGGCGTTGCCGTGAACCTCCCGTAGGACGCGCGTGAAGAGCAGGAGCACCTCCGGTGCGATCGGCGTGGACGCGTTGTAGTCGAGGTAGATCGGTGGTTTCATGGGCCCTCGCGAACACCGCATTATCGCGCAGGAGGGCCCGGAATGAGCGACGCGAAGATCCTCGGCTCGCGACGGGTGCACGACGGGCGCGTCGTCCGGCTCGATCTCGAGGAGGTCCGGCTCCCCAACGGGAACGTCGTCACGCTCGAGATCGTCCGGCATCCCGGCGCGGCCGCCGTCGTGCCGGTGGACGGCGATGGCCAGGCGATTCTCGTGCGGCAGTACCGGCACGCCACCGGATCGTGGGTGCTCGAGGTGCCCGCGGGCAAGCTCGATCGACCGGGGGAGCCTCCCGAGGAATGCGCCCGCCGCGAGGTCGAGGAGGAAACCGGCTATCGCGTGGGGCGCTTGGAGCCGCTCGGATGGATCTGGACGACCCCCGGATTCAGCGATGAGAAGATCTGGCTCTTCGTGGCCCGCGATTTGACGCGCACCCGGCCGTCGTTGCAGTCGGACGAGGTGCTCACCGTGACGCGGCTGCCCCTCGAAGACGCCGCGCGCATGGCGCTCGAGGGGGAGATCCAGGACGCGAAATCGGTCTGCGCTCTCGTGAGAGCCGCCAGGGTGGCGCGCTGAAGCTCATCGGCTCCCGAGACGCTCGGCGACGACTCCCGGGGCGCCCACCTGGGCGAGCTCGAGGGGCGTCTGAAACCGATACGTCCGCGCAGCCGGAGGTCCGGCCACCCGGTACCCGGTCATGACGAGCCGCCCGCCTTCGCCCCGACGGAACAATCCCTCGTCGCGCCGCACGGGCATCTCGGAATCCGACGTGCCGGCGGTGATGATGCCGATGCACGTGCCGTCGACCCAGACCTCGAGGAGCACGCGCGACGGGGTGTAGTCGCCCAGCTCGTGGATCGTGATCACGCCGGCCGAAAACACGCGCCCCCCGACTTCGAACGGCTGGGGAATGTCGAATCGAACCTGCGTCATGGCCGCGGTAGCGGTCCCCGTCGCGAGCGCCGCGACGAGGGCGAGCATCCCGACCCACCGTCCCGTCTTCCTGTTGGCCGTGTTCGACATCGCGGAGCTCCTTGGCGGGCCTCGCCCGATCGTTGGTGTCGTTCCCCTTCGGCACCCTGGAAAAGAGCAACGCATATGCCAAACTAAATAATTGCATATGAGTAATCTGCCCGAGTTTTAGAACTTTTTTCGAGAGTCGTGGCTCGCCCGTAAACGGCGTGCACAGGGGAGTTAGTCGATCGGCGAACGGCGGCGAACGACGCCGGTCGGATGCGGGCGAGCCCAGCTAAGCCGCCAATCCCGCCAGGGCCGTAACGGCCGACCGACGAAAGTGTCGCGGCGTCGGCGCTAGACGTCGATCAGGTGCGGCAGGACGTCCCGCAGGTCGCGAGACCGAATGACGGCATGGGCGGACGCCTCGAGCTCGGCGCTCTTCGGGTTGAAGGCCAGCGCGAGACCGGCCAGGCGCGCCGCCGCGAGGTCGTTGGCATGGTCGCCGACGAAGGCGCAGCGGGAGAGGGGGATCTCCTCCCGCATCGCGATCGCCCGGAGTGCGACCCCCTTCCCGTCCATGTCGAACGGGGTGGCGGTCCAGGAGGCGATGCGACCGGCCTCGTCGAAGGCGATCCGGTTGGTGTAGACCTCGTCGAAGGGGTGGTCGGGAAAGAGCGTGTCCAAGAGCAGGTCGAGGGTCCCTGAGATGACCGCCAAGCGCATCCCACAGCGCTTGAGCGCGTCCATGGTCTCTCGCGCCCCCTCGACGAGGTGCAGCCCCTCCATCGCCACGATCAGCTCATCCCGCGTCGCCCCCGCCCTCCGCCATCCCTCCACGTCGAGGGCGACCCACTCGGCGTACGACAGCTTTCCCTGCCGGTAGAGCTCCCAGCGCTCCGAGTTCTGGCGGTCGCTGCCGGTGAAACGGAGGTTGAAGACCTCCCAGACGGTCTTGTCCTCGGGATGATGGACGAGGGTCCCGTCGACGTCGAAGGCCACGAGATCGAAGCGGCGGTTCATGCCCGGGCCCGCTCGATCCGAGCGACCACCGACTTGAACGCCGGCGTGCCCGAGTCGGGATCGATGCGGCGGGGCACGATCGCATTCGCCTCGGGGTAGTACATCGCGAGATTCCCCGGAGGAATGTCGATGAACGCCACGACGACCCGCATGCGCCCGGTCTCGGTCTCGACCGTGACGGGATCCCCTTCGCGCAACCCGAGTCGCGTTCCGTCCGCCTCGCTCATCATCACGACGTCCCGCCGGGTCGTGCCGCGGTAGAGGTCCTCGTCCTCGTAGACGACCGTGTTGAACTGGCCCTCGGACCTTAGGGTCATGAGCCGGAACTCGCCGTCCTTGACGTCGAACGCGGGCAGGGGGACGACGGCCGCGCGCGCCTTTCCCGACGGGGTCGGGAAACGCGCGTCATGAAACGTGCGGCCGGCGATCTGGAACTCGTCCTTGGTCGCGCCAATCTCGGCGATCTCGCCGTAGCCGGGCACGACCTTCGCGATCGCGCGGCGCACGGTGTCGTGGTCGGTCATCGAAGCGAACGGGAACGGACCGGCGGGGAGGAGGCGCGCGGCCAGGGCACAGACGACCTCGACCTCGCTCTTGAGATCGCCCCGCGGAGGCGGCTCGCCCCCGTCGGAGAGACGCACGAAGTTGAACATGCTCTCCTGGGTCGTGGACTGGGATTCCTCGTCACGGGCCAGAACGGGGAGCACGACGTGGTTCCGGCCTCGTCCGTGCACGTGCCCTTCGTTCAGCTTGGTCGCGATGTAGCAGGTCGTTCCGATCCGGCGGAGCGCCTCCCCCGACCAGACGCGGTCGGGGTTCGATCCGAACAGGTTCCCCCCGAGCAGGACCGCGGCGCGGATTCTCCCATCGTGCGCCGCCGCCATGCACCGGTAGGTGTCCATGCCGGGTCTGTCCGCGGGAGGGATCCCGTACGCCTGCTCCATCGCGCGCGCGAACGCTTCCTTGAGGGCGGGCGCGAATCCGACCGACCCGACCCCCTGGACGTTGCTGTGCCCGCGGATCGGGAGGAGGCCGCACCCTTCCCGGCCGAGGAACCCACGCGCGAGCGCGACGTTGGCGAGGGCGGAGACGTTGGCGACCCCGTGCTCGTGGTGGGTGAGCCCCATCGCCCAGAGGAAGACCCCGCGCTTGGCGAGAACAAGGGCTTCGACCGCCCGATCGACGTCGGCGCGGGCGAGACCACACGCGGCGAGCAAATTCTCCCAGGTCGTGGCGCGCGCGTCGGCTTCGACGGCGTCCCATCCTTCGACGTGGTCCCGTACGAACGGCCGATCCACGGCGTCTCGCTCGACAATCCCCTTGACGAGGGCCTTGTACACCGCGATGTCGGAGCCGACGTGAGGCTGCAGGTAGAGGTCGGAGACGTCCGAGCCGAAGAGGAGCGAACCGGGACGGGAGGGGATCCGGAAGCGGACGAGCCCGAGCTCCTTCACCGGATTGACGACGATGACCGTGCCTCCGCGCTCGCGCAGCGCGACGAGCTTCGTGATCAACCTCGGGTGGTTGGAGGACGGGTTCGCCCCGGCGACGATCGCGAGATCGGCCTTGTCCAGATCGTCGAGAATGAGGGTCGAGGTGCCGTTTCCGATCAGGCGGCCGAGCGCGACGCCGGACGCCTGGTGGCAGTAGTAGGAGCAGTTGTGGATGTTCGCCGTGCCGTACGCGCGCGCGAGCGTCTGCATCAGGAAGGCGGCCTCGTTCGAGGAACGTCCCGAGCCGTAGAAGAAGACCTGGTCCCGCGGTGCGTCCTTCAGGGCCGAGGCGGTGAAATCCAGCGCCTCGTCCCAGCCGATGCGCCGGAAGTGCGTGTCACCTTCGCGGCAGGCGATCGGGAAGACGAGCCGACCCGCTGCTTCCATCTGCAACGACGACCACGCTTCCAGCTCGCGGAGCGGATGCTCCGCGAAGAACGACTCGGTGATGGGCGCCTGCATGTCGCCCGCTTGCGCCTGCAGAGATTTCTTGCAGACCTCCGGGAACGAGCCCTCCTCGTTGACCATCCCGCCGCGCTGACCGCCCATGCCGTACGCGCAGGTCTTGCAGGCGTTCCGCGACCGCATCCGCTTGTAGAGCTTGAAAACGCCCCCCGATTCGCGCCCCTTCTTCAGGGTGTACGCGATGGCGGCGAAGCCGCCGGCGGCCGAGACGCGAGGCTTGGGCATCGGGGCCCCTCAATTCGTCAGATACGCGAACAGGTTCACGGTCACCGTCTTGTCGGTCGTATTGTAGAAGTACGTGCGGTAGCGCTGAAAGCCGATCGGGGCCCGTCCCTGCGCGGCTGCGAAGTACGGGGCCGCGGAGGACACCCCGCTGGCCGCGATCTCCTGCGAGAACTGCATGATCCCCTTCTCGTCGAAGGCTCGCGTGATGACCTCTTCGTCGGGAAGGAGGAACACGCCGACGGTACCGGGCTTGTAGATCTCCCCCTTGATCTGGCCCTGAAGGCTGAGCACCATGTTGGTGAAGCCGTCGCTTTCGGTCGTGCCCCCCTGAATCAGCCGCACGGTGTCCTTCGGGCTGACGGGGGGGACGACGATCTCGCGCACGGCGGCGAGCTTGGCGTGCTTGACCGGACCATCCACGGTGATCGAGCCGGTGACGGAGAGGACCTTGGGCCAGTTCGTGATGAAGACCGACTGCACCTCCTGCGCGATCGTGGCGACGGGGGCGACCACGACGAGGACGACCGCCGCGGCGAGCAGGAGCACGGCAATGACGACGGGCTTTCTCATGGAGACCTCCTGGGAAGCGGCACCAGCGTATCCGGAATACGCGCGGTGAGGGCGGCGCGTCTAGACGCGGAGTTCTACCGGAGGGATGCGCCTTCGGTCGCGCGGGACCTTCTCGGCACCACGCTCTGCCGGCGCCTCGACGACGGTACGGTCGTTCGCGGGCGCTTGGTGGAAGTGGAGGCGTACGTGGGCGAGCGCGACCTCGCGAGCCACGCCCGATTCGGGCTCACGGAACGGAACCGCGGGATGTGGGAAGCCGGGGGCCTCGCCTACGTGTACCTGGTCTACGGCATGCACCATTGTCTCAACGTCGTCACCGGGCCGGCGGGCGCGCCGTCGGCGGTCCTCCTTCGCGCCGCGGAGGTCGGGAACGGCAAATCCGCGTCCGGCCCTGGGCGGCTGACGAAGGCGTTCGGCATCGATCGCTCGCACGACGGATCGTCGTTCTTACGCGGCGGCCCGTTGTGGCTCGAAGCGGGGGAGCCCGTGCTGGATCGCGAGGTGCGGCGGACTCCCCGGATCGGCGTCGAGTACGCCGGAGCCTGGGCGTCGAAGCCGCTCCGGTTCATCGTGCGAGGGCACCCGGCGGTGTCGGGGCCGAAGGCTCTGCGATGACGGCTCCGTGCCGGAGCATCCACAACTCGGCCCGCACGCGCGCGCCGGGGATCGCCCGGCGCACCCCCTCGGCGTAGACGCGCAGCTGCTCGCGATGGCGCTCGAGCGCTCCCTCGAGCGCGGCGTCGGTCTTGTAGTCGGCGACGACGATCGTTCCGTCCGGCTCGCGATAGAGGAGGTCGATCGTCCCGCTCCAGCGCGTCCGCAGGTTTTCCTCGAAGAGCAGAGGTACCTCGCGACCGAGCACATCGAGTGCGGCCAGACGCGCGGCGAGAGGCGAAGTGGCGAATAGGCGTAGGATCGCGGCGGATTCGGGGGCGAGGTCGCGAGTGAGGGCGGCGAGGTCGCCGTCGAACATCGCGAGACGTCGGTGAACTGCGATTCCGATGGCGCGCGCCAACGAGGGTTCGAGTCCGCCGGAACGCATCGATTCGTCCTCATCGTCATCCGGGGGTCGATCCTCCGATGTGCTCGGCGACATGAACGCCGCAGCCGCATCGGCTACCGCGCGCCCGATCGCCGCTTCCTGAGTGGCCACGGCTTCCGGCGCGCCGGTTGGTGGAGCCGGCCGCGAGAGGCCCGTCGATGCCAAGGGATCGAGGCGCCGGTGCAACACCATCCCTTGACCGATTCTCGCCCCGTCGCCGGGTGGATTCTCCGCGTCGTATCCCCACGCCCTCAGCGCGTCGATCCACGGCGAGCGGGCGCCGGGCAGGCCCCCGAGCACGATCAGTCGATCGCGAGCCCGCGTCAGCGCCACGTACAGCAACCGAACATCCTCGGCCGGCTCGTGGTCGGCGTCCTCGAGGTCACGGAGCAGCGCGGCGCCGTTCTTCAGTCGAGGTCCCTTGATGCCGATGTCTTGGCCTCGTGTCCCGGGCACGATATCGACCGACCACGGCTCCGGGCCACGCCCCACTCGGCGTCCTGCGGCGGTGTCGGCAAGCACGACCACGGGTGCTTCGAGCCCCTTCGCCTTGTGAATCGTCATGACCCGCACGGCGTCATCCGACTCGTCGGAGAGAGGAGAATCACCCTCCGGTTCGGCCTCGAAGACGTCTTCGAGCGCATCCAATGTCTCGATGAGCCCGAGCCGACCCTCGCGGGCTACCTCCTCGGCGGCGCGAATGAGTTTGTCGAGATTGGCGACTCGCTGCGCACCCTCGAATGCAAGGGCGCCCAAGACGATCAGTCCCGTCCCTTCGAGCACCCGGCGAATCGCGTCGTCCACCTGCCGTCCGACCACGTCGGCCCTGAGCTTAAGGAGACGCGCGAATGCGGACGCCAGCGTGGGGCAAGTGCGCACATCCGCAATCGCGCCCTCGCCCCAAGCCCCGCGGGATTCCGCATGGGTCCGGAGCTCGGCGTCGGGGACCCCCCCCGCTGGCGACCGGAGGAACGCAAGGAGCGCGACAGCATCCGCGGGATCGGCGACGGCGCGCAGTACCGCCAGGGCCTGCACGATCTCCGGCCGCTCGTGAAACGTCCGCCCGCCGCTCACCACGAACGGAATCCGAGCCTCTCGGAACGCGCGCAGGTATAGCGCGACATCGGAGAAGCCACGGAACAAGACGAGCACATCCCCGAATCGATACGCGGCGCCGGGCCCCGCAATTCGAACGATTTCCCCGGCAATGGCCAGCCCTTCCATGCGACGCCGGTCGGAGGCCAGGCCCCGTCCCGTAGGCGCGATCGTCCCTACGGTGACCGACGGTCCCGATCCGCGCGGACGCACGGCGGCGATCGGCTCGTAATCGGGCAGCGTCGGCGACGGACGCCACACCGTGCCGGGGGCGGAGAACAAGGCGTTCACCGCCTCGACAATCGACGCCTCGCTTCTGA
This sequence comes from Acidobacteriota bacterium, assembly GCA_041500265.1. Taxonomy (GTDB): domain Bacteria; phylum Acidobacteriota; class Polarisedimenticolia; order Polarisedimenticolales; family DASRJG01; genus DASRJG01. The sequence goes on from JBGQLU010000008.1 coordinate 10,614, forward strand.
AGTTTGACGTCAGCGCGAGCGCCTCACCCCCTTGGATGAGCACGCGGTCGATGGCACGACGGTACGCCGCGAAGTCCGCCCCGCGAAACCGGTAGATCGATTGCTTTGCATCGCCCACGATGAACAGCCGTCCCGGTTCCAGCGAAGCTGTATACGCATCGCGCGCGGTACCCGAAACCGATTCCGCGAGGAATAGCGCGATTTCGTACTGAACAGGATCGGTGTCTTGGAACTCGTCTACCAAAATCATGCGGAACCGGGCGCGAACCGCGCGGCGCGCGTCGACACGGTCGCGAAGAAGATCGCGGGTCCTGACGAGAAGCGCGTCGAAATCAACGAGTCCCCGTCGCACGAGTGAGTCCCGCAGGCGGCGCGCCAGCGGCGCCACGGCCAGGAAGACCGCCCCGGCGGTCTCCTCGTCCGCGTCGCGAACGACCCGTAGCAGCGCGAGCGCACGCCTCGATGCGACGACGAGAGGGGCTGCTTCCGCCGCCGACACGTGCTTGCTTTCGAATTCCGGGAGCTCGCCCCTGGTCAGCCGCTTCGAGCGGGCGATCGCCGCCGAGGCGTCGTCCAAGCGCCCTCCTGCGAGTGCAGAGAGGGCCTCGCGCGCGGCAGTCAGAAACTCCGAAGGCGCCGGGGTGATCCTCGGAATCTCCACCCGTAATGCGGAAAGTCGTTCCTCGAGTTCGCGCGCCTCCTGCGACAGCGCGGCGACGAGATCGGCGGCGCGATACGGTCCCGCGAGGAGGTCGTCTGGTACCGCACCACGAACCAGGCCCCGCGCAATCGCGCGGGCGTCGCCGAGGGAAATCACGTCGAGGAGACGTGCCCAGAGCGTCCCACGCGTGCCTAGAGAACCGAGCTCCTCCTCGAGGAATCGCTCCCACGCCTCGTCAACGAGCGGCAGCATTGCGGTTCCGCGATCGACCGAGAATCCGGGCGGAACGCCGGACTCAAGCGGATGTCGGCGCAGGATCTCGGCGCACAATCCATGAATCGTCGTGATCGACGCCCGGTCGAGATCCGCCAGCGCGCGAAGCGAGCGCTCCGCGACGAGATCGGATGCGATCCCCAAGCGTGAGACCAAATGGCCGTAGGCGCGGGTGGCGGCGGTCGGGCGTTCACCCCCGCCTTCACCCAGCGACAGCGCGCGAAGTTCCTCGATGCCCACAGCGATCCGTTCCCTCAATTCACCCGCAGCCTTGTCCGTGAAGGTGATCGCGGCGATCGTGCTCAAGGGTGCTCGGCCGGACCCGACGGCGTTCAGAACTCGTTCCACGAGAAGCGTGGTCTTCCCCGTCCCCGCCCCGGCCGTCACGACCAGGTTCGTGGTGAAGTCCGTCGCTGCGCGTTCGCGAGCGAGGTGGTCGCCGGGAAGGTGGTCCGCGATGCTCATCTCGCGACGCCGTCACGAACCGCCGCGAGCGTCGGCTTCTTGGCGGATTTCGCCCAGACGTCATGCAGGTCGCGGGCGTCGGCGGCGTGCTCCTCTCGGAACTCGGTTGGCGGATGTCCCGTGCGGCACGCCTTACGGTAGTCGCATGTCCCGCAGCGGCGGCTGGGACGGATCGGAAACACTCCTGAGGCGGTCCCCGCGGACAGGACCCGGACGGTCTCGAGGAACCCCTCGCGCAGTGCCGACGTCCTGAACCCGTTGAACCGCAGGAAACGCGCGTCGTCCGGACCGCCGGCGGTTTCGTCGGAATACCGCGGTCCGACTCCAAGCAACTCGACCGGGGCGCCGAAGAGGATCTGGTACAAGGCCACCTGGAGTTCCGTGGCGCTCAGCATCGCGCCCTGTTTGAGGTGATCGGCCATCGCTCCGGTCTTGTAGTCACCGATCAGCCGTACCCCAGGCCCCACCAGCACGCGGTCGAGGCGAGCGACGAGGACGGTCGCATCGTCTCCCTCGGGCGGAAGGCTCGCCGATTGCTCGTCCTCAATCACGTCCGGTTCGAGACCCTCGGCCTGCATCCGAGCGAGGTCCGCGGCGATGAACGAATCCAGGGCCGCTAGCCAAACGCGCTCCTCGATCTCGGCGAGGCGCGGCACTCTGCCGGTACGGTCGTGATCCGCCTCGGCACCGGATCTCCAAGCCTCGCGCGCCAAGACCGCAGCGCGATCGGTGCGCGCGCCGAGCTCCAAATCGCGGAATGCCCCTTCCCCGTGAAGTGCCCGGTACACGTCTCTCAGCACCCCGTGGACGCGAACCCCCCAAGACGCCGGGTCGAGTTCGAACGGGGAGGGCGCAGTGGTGGGAGCGGGAACACGAAGGACTCGCGAAAAGAAGTACTGGAGAGGGCAGCGTCCGAAGGTCTCCAGCGCGGTGACCGCGAGGCGACCTCGCGCCGCGTTTCCACCAGCGCGCCCGTCGTAGTCCGCGGATGCGGGCTCGAACGACTCCGTCGCCGCTACCAGTGCCGCGCCGGCCGCGAGATCCGTGCGGCGCGCAAGCAAGGCGGGGGTCGCCTCCGCCGCGGTATCCGCCGCAAGCGCGACGAGAAGCTGCTCTTCCGCGCGAGTGAGGAGCCCAGGATCCCGCGCGAAAGCCTCGAGGCGCGAGCGCGGGTGCGCCGGGAGTCCCCGTGCGAATCCCTCGCCAGTGAGGTCCGGAAGATCCGCCGTTCCCAGCGCGATCCGGCCGATTTCGCGCAATGCGAGGGAGGGCACGGCGGGGCGTCCGGACTCGTCCGCGCGGCACCAACTGACCCGCAGCTTGTCGCTGCAGGCCCCGATCGTCATGGCGAGCAGGAGCCGCTCCTCAGCGTCGCGATCACGGGTCGTCGGCGGGGCAACTCCGGTCGCGGCGAGGAGGCGCGCTCGCGCATGATCGGGCAAGAAAGGGTCTTCATCGCCGGTCCGGGGAAAAAGTGAAGCGTTCATCCCGACGAGGACGACCTCGCGGAACGTCAAGCCTCGCGCCTGCATCGCGTCCATCAGTCGGATGCCGCCGCCGCGCGCGCCTGCGGGCGGGATGGTGGAAGCGTCGACCCCCGATTCGAGCCAGCCGAGCGCCTCGTCGGTGGCGACCGGTGCCACGTCGCCCATCACCGTCTCGATCGTCGCCATCGCGCCGAGCAGCCCGCGGATCCGGGCCCAGGCCTCTTCGTCGTCCTTGCGCGTTTCCGGCCGAAGAACGGATCGGAGCGCCTCCTCGATGGCCGCCGCGTGAGAGGCCCAGGACCTCGCCGCCGACGATCCGAGAGCCTCCGGCAGCGCTGCGAGCGACGCGCGGACACGTGGCACGCGACGCAGCGGGCGTTCGAACGACGTGTGCCAGGGCACCCCGGTTTCGTCCAATACCTCCGCTATCGCGCCCGCGTAGGGTCTCAGCGTCCGCGCGATGATCGCGACCTCCGCCGGCGGCACGCCTCGCGCAATCGCGCCCAGCGCCGTCTTGACCGCGAGCGCAAGCTCCGCGCGAAACCCTGCCGCGTGCGCCAGCCGGACAGCATCATCCGTCACAGCCTCGGGCCGCGAGCCCTCGTCGTACAGCAGGGTAAGTCGCCGGCCGAGCCGGCCGCGGGAATGCCCGCGAGTCCCTTGCAGCGTCGGGCGCTCGCCCCCAGCGATGATGGCGAGGCGCTCCCGTGTGAACGCGCCCGTCACGGAGTCGGCATCCCCAGGGAGGAGTAGGGTGAGCATTCCGCGGGCGTCGAATGCTCGCACCAGGAACGCTTGCACGCCGCTAAGATCGTACGCTCCGTGATGGAAGATCGCGGAGTAACGCGCCGAAAGGGCAGGAGCGTGCGCCGCGGCCGTCCGAGCGAGCCCGGCGGAGTCGAACGTACCCCGCGCGGCGAGCGCATCGAGGCTAGACGCGTACCGTGCGTGGAGCGCCGCGATCTCCGCATGCTCGGGACCGAGCGCTCGCGAAATGGCGTCGGGTGCGAGACCGGTCTCGCGCAGGTCCCGTAGCGAGGCGTGCAGCGTCGTTAGCGCCGCTGGCCGCTCGAGGACGAAATCCCGGAGCGCCCCGCGAGGGGCCTCCAAGACCACTCGACGGGCGAGCGTGACGAGAAGCGCATCGTGCGCCACCCGCGGCGGCGCGGCTCCCGCGGCGTCGAGCACGCGAAGCGCCAGTGCCCGATGGGTCAGTACATCCACCCCGACGATCGCGCCGAACCTCTCGACGAGCCTCCTGCGGACGTGGTCGGCGAGCCTCGAGGTCGGGACGACCACCAGGACCGGAGCGAGCGGCGATGCGGCCTTCGCGGTCTCGATCCGGCCGAGCAGCTCCGCCTCCAAGGCCCACGGATCGAGATCGGCGATGACCTGCACGGGCTCCTCGGAGGACAACGGTGCGGAAGAGAATAGCCCACGGCCGTGCCGGCGTGATACAGAAGGGACGTCCGCGCGAGGGCGAACGATGTTCGAGACCGCCAAGCCGTTCCTGCTGTCGCTGGCGCTCGGGCTGATGCTCGGGATCGAGAGGGAGCGCGCGTTTCACGGCGAGCACGAGGAGGCCGCCCAAGGCGTGCGCACCTTCGCCCTGATCGCGCTCCTCGGGACCCTCGCCGCCCACCTCTCCGTCCCGGCGATCGCCGCCGTGCTCGCCTCCTTCGTGGTGGCGCTCTCGATCGCCGTCTACCTGCGTCCGGCCGGGCCCGGCGTCCACCCCGCGGGAGCGACGACCGAGGTCGCCGCGGCCGCGACGTTCGCGCTCGGGTACCTCGCCCACGGCGAGCCGCGCCTCGCGGCGATGCTCGGGGTGATCGTGCTCGCGATCCTATGGTCGAAACAGAAGATCCACCGCTTCGCCCACGAGGGGCTCACAGACCCGGAGGTCGACGCCGGTCTCACGTTCCTGGTGATCGCGTTGGTCGTTCTTCCGCTCCTTCCGGACCGCACGGTCGATCCCTGGAACCTCTTCAACCCGGCGCGGCTCTGGCTCTTGTTCGTGCTCATCGCCGGGGTGGGGTTCGCCGGATACATCGCGGTCCGGGCGTTGGGCCCGGCGCGCGGCTTGGCCGTCGCCGGGTTTGCCGCGGGGCTCGTGTCGTCGACGGCCGCCACCCTCTCGCTGTCGCGACGCGCGCGAACCGAGCCCGCCGCCGCGGGATCGCTCGCCGTCGGGGTCGTGCTCGCCAACGTGGCGTCGGCGGTGGCTCAGCTCCTCGTGGTCGCGATCGTGAACGCCCCCCTGTTCGGCCGCAGTGCCGCGCTCCTGGGCGCGCCGATCGCCGTCGGAGCCGCCGGATCGTTCGCGGCGGCGTGGTGGCTCGAGCGGAGCGGGGCGGCCCGTCCCGACGCGTCCTTCCGTCTTGTCAACCCGCTCGAGCTCAAGCCGTCCCTGGCGATGGCGGCCGCGTTCGCGGTGGTTCTGGCGGTCTCGGCGGTCGCATCCCGGATGTTCGGCGCCGCGGGCGTGATCGCGACCGCGGCCCTGGTCGGCACCACGGACGTCCACGCGGCGACCCTCGCGGCGGCCACGCTCGAGAGGGCGGGGACCATCGGCGCTACCGACGCGCTGATGGCGTTCCTCGTCGCCTTCCTCGTCAACATGGCGGTGAAGGTCGCGATCGTGGCGGTCACCGGCGGGAGGCGCCTCGCCACCCTGGCCGCACCGCCCTTGATCGCGATGGCCGCGGCGGCCGGCGCGGCGTTTCTCGTCCTGTCCCGATGACGGCGCGCGCGGGCTCGGGAGCGCCCTCGGCGATCGCGACGCTCCTTTCCGGGGTCGTCGTCGGAACCGTGGGGTTCCTGCGCTTCGCGGCGCTGTCCGCCTCGGCCAGCAACGACGCGATGCTCGCCGCCGCGTCCAAGGGCGGCGTCAACGGCCCCGCCGTGACCACGGCGACTCCGGCGGGGCTCGCTTCGCTCGCCGGCCTCACATTCGTCCTGGCGACGCCCCTCGGCTGGTTGTCGTCCTACCTCGCGCTGACCGGCTTGATCCGCTGCGTGGCCGCCGCCGTGGGGGAGAGGAGGGGCGACCCCGTTGTGGGCCTGGTGCGCGGGCTCGCGACGCGAGCCCGCCGCGACGCGCGGGCCCGGCGCGAGCGCTTGGAGCGAGAGCACCTCGAGGGGACCGAGGTCGAGGACCGGATCGTGGCCCCCGAGCGGGTCGGGATCTCGGGGGCGGCCCTCGTCGTCGTCGCGTCCCGCCGGAAGCCCGATTGGACGCCCGGAACCGTGCTCGACTGCGGCACCGGCTACTTCCGGGTGGGCGAGGCGGTCGAGCGGGAGCTCCCGACGGGTCTCCGCACGCTCTATCCCCTCCACGAGATCGCCGGAGCGGAGGTTTTCCGGCGCGTCGTCCCGTACGAGCTGCCGGCCCGGCGCGATCCGCTCTGACCCCTGGCTGCCTATAATCGCCCGCGGAGGCCCTCCTGGTGACGTTCACCGAACGCCAGAAAGACCAGCTCCGCGAGCGCGGGATTTCAGAGGACGAAGCGCGCCGCCAGCTGGCGCTGCTCGCGCGGCCGCGTCAATACGCCCGCCTCGTCCGTCCGTGCACCCTGGGGGACGGCATCGAAACCGTGCCCGAGGACGCCCAGGAGCAGTTGATCCTGCTCCACGAGCAGGCGGCCGAACAGGGACGCGGTCTCAAGTTCGTTCCCGCCTCCGGCGCGGCCACGCGCATGTTTCAGGACTTGATCGCGGGCCGCGGGGTCGAGGAGTTCCTCGCGTCCCTGGAGTCCTTCGCGTTCGCGGACGATCTTCGCGCCGAGCTTGCGTTTCGCGGCTACGACCTCGACGTCCTGCGCGGCGCGGGAAGCGCGCGCGAGGTGGTGGACGCGCTCCTGGGCGCCGACGGGCTGGGGTACGCCGCGATGGCGAAGGGCCTGATCCCGTTTCACCGATCCGCCGACGGCCCGCGCACCGCGTTCGAGGAGCATCTCGCCGAGGCCGCCGCCACCGTGAGGGACGGCGAGCATCGCGCGCGACTGCACGTCACCGTCTCGCCCGAGCACCTCGGCCCCTTTCAGGCGCTCGCGGAGAGGGTCCTTCCGTGGTGGGGAAAGCGCCTCGAAACCCGGTTCCGGATCGGATGGAGCCTCCAGCACCGCTCGACCGACACCCTGGCGGCGACACCCGCGGGCGAGCCCTTCACGACCGTGGCGGGGGACCTGGTCCTCCGTCCGTCCGGTCACGGCGCCCTTCTCGCCAATCTCGCCGATCTCGGCGCGGACGTCGTCTTCGTGAAGAACATTGACAACGTCCAGCCCGAGGCGCTGCGCTCCGACACCGTCCGCTGGAAAAAGATCCTGGGCGGGCTCCTGGTCGATCTCCAGCGCGAGGTGTTCGTGCACGTCGCGCGCCTTCGCGCCCGCGACGTCGACCCCCGCCACGTCGACGAGGCCGCCACGTTCGCGCGCGCCCGGTTCGGAGTGGACGAGCCGGCTCCGGGGGGCACCGTCGAGGCGCGCCGCGCGGGGCTCCTGGCCGCCCTCGACCGGCCGCTCCGCGTGTGCGGCGTCGTACGGAACACCGGAGAGCCCGGGGGCGGGCCCTTCTGGGTTCGCGGCGAGGACGGGGGGCTCGCGCGGCAAATCGTCGAAGGATCCCAGGTCGACCCGGGCTCGGAGGCGCAACGGACCTTGGTCCGCACGTCCACGCACTTCAATCCCGTGGATCTCGTCTGCGGCGTGCGCGACGCGGCCGGGCGCCTCTTCGATCTCGACGCCTTCGTCGATCCCCACGCCTCGATCGTGACCCGGAAATCGCACGCGGGCGCCGAGCTCCTCGCCCTCGAGCGGCCGGGACTGTGGAACGGCGGAATGGCGGGATGGCTGACCGTGTTCGTGGAGGTTCCGGTGACGACCTTCACACCCGTGAAGACCGTCATGGATCTCCTGCGCGCCGAGCACCGCGGATGACCGCGAGCGGTCAGAACTTGTAGTCGGGGTTCCGCGGCGAGAAGTCCATCGGTCCCAGCCCCACGTTGATGCGCAAGTCGCGGTGCTCGAATCGCTCGAACATCACCCCGTTCCCGTCGTAGATCTCGGCGACGAGCGGCAGGTCCATCTCGCGGTCGATCCAAAGCTCGACCCGTCCGGCGTAGTACCGCGGCACCGAGATCGTCTGCCCGGGCTTCGCATCGGAGGGGGTATCCCACCCGAGCGCGCGATTCGCGTGGAGGAGCGGGGCCATGGGGAGGTCGAACTTCGCCGCCACGTCCCAGAGAGTCTCCCCCTCGGCCAGGCGGTAGCTCGTGGGAGACCACGGTGCGGTCACGCTGACGCGGTCGCAGACGCGGCCCTGGATCGTCGCGGTCCCGAGCTCTTCGACGGTCGCCTCCCCGCGCGCGTCCGCCTTGCGGAAGTTCTCGAGGACCACGTCCACGAGGTAGACGATCGAGGTCTGATCGACGGGGTGACGGGTGCCGCCCATCGCCAGCGAACCGTGCGGATCGAGGTTCAGCCGAACGTTCATCGGCCAGGTGTTGAGGCTGACCTTGAGCTTCCCGCCGTTCCATCCTTCCGCGAACAGGACCTCGCGGCCCTTGTGCGGCTCGCAGAGGCGCTTGTAGTACACCTGGAATGGCCGGGCCCACTTCGCGAGTAGGGTCTGCGGGACGCCGAGGCGATGACCGTCCCACTCCTGTGTCACGAGCGTCATCGTGTAGTCCCGGAGCGCCGAGGCGGCGCGTCCCATCGCGTCGAGCTCCCCGCGGGCATCACCCAAGGGAGCGTGCGCCGAGGACAGGGGAACGCTCACCGACAGGAGGACGGCGGCGAGGAGGGCTTGGCGCGGTCTCACGGTCGAATAGCCCCCAGCATAATCGGAGACGATTCTATCCGAGGACCGCGCCGCCGGGCCAGACCCCGGCTTCGGCTTGACCCGAGGCTCCGCCGGTCCTACAAAGCGGGAGCCGTTCCGCACTCCACGAAGGGAACCCGCCCATGCCGCAGCTCATTCCAGGTCCGAAGGTGATCGAGGCTCACGGGACCAAGCCGAAGCTGATCCGGGAGTTCGCCGGCCGGGTGACGACCGGGACCGCGGCCTTGAGCATCGCCCACATGGAGAGCCCGGCCGGCTGGGCGGAGCCGGGTCAGCGACCCGAGTTCGACGAGTTCACGATCGTCCTCCGCGGCGCCTTGCGGGTGGAGCACGAGGGCGGGGTCCTGGACGTGCGAGCGGGCCAGGGAGTGATCGCGCACCGGGGCGAGTGGGTTCGCTATTCGTCCCCCGAGGCCGGCGGAGCGGACTACGTCGCCGTTTGCCTCCCGGCCTTCTCCCCCGACACCGTGCACCGCGACGAGGCGTGAGATGGCGGCGCTGATCGCGGTCGCCCTGATTCTGGCGCCGCTCCTGGGTCTCTGGCTCCACGCGCGGGAGAAGCGTCGTGAGCGGGAGACCGGCGCCCGCGGCACGGGGGCCGGCCTCGTCCGCGCGGGCCTTCTCGAGATGCAGAACCTGCTCGAGCCGGAGCGAAAGGTCGAGGTGCTTCGCGAGGCGGACCGGAAGGACGATCTCCTCATCCGCCTCGACGAGGAGGGGGACCCGAAGGACAAGGGGCCGTAAGCGCCGCGCCGCGTCCCGCTAGGATTCCGTCGGACCCGTCTCCTGCCGCGCCTCGTGGAGCGCCTCATCGAGCGCCTCCCCCAGGGTGGACATCGAGAACGGCTTGAGCAGGAGCTTCCTCACGCCGAGCCGACGCGCGCTGTCGTCCGTCATCGCGCGGCTGAAGCCGGTCGCCATCACGATCGGGATCGAGGGCCGTTCGGCGAGAATCCGGCCGACGAGGTCGGCGCCGTTCATGCCCGGCATCGTCAGATCGGTGACGACCGCCTCGAACGCGTCCGGCTCCGCGAGGAACGCCGCCAGCGCCTCGATCGGGGAGGTCGTGGCGGTCACCCGATAGCCGAGCGACACGAGCATGGCCTCGAGCAGGTCGGCGATCGCCGGCTCGTCGTCCACGCACAGGACGCGCTCCCCGTGTCCCCGCGAGGCCTCGGGAGCCGGGGGGACGTCGATCTCGCGGACGGTCGCGATCGTCGGAAAGTAGATCCGGAAGACGCTCCCTTCGCCGACGCGGCTGTCCACGAGAATGGCGCCGTCGTGCGAGACGACGATGCCGTGGACGACCGAGAGTCCGAGCCCGGTGCCCTCGCCCGGGCCCTTGGTCGTGAAGAACGGATCGAAGATCCGCTCCAGGACCTCCGGCGCCATGCCTCGGCCGGAATCCTTGATCACGAGCCGCACGTAGGCTCCGGGACGGAGCGCCGGATGCCGCCCCGCGCCCTCGTCGTTCCAGTCCACGGCATCGAGCGTCACGGTCAGGCGCCCGGGGCCCCCCGCCATCGCGGCCGCAGCGTTGGCGGCGAGGTTCATCACGATCTGGTGGATCTGCGTCGGATCGGCGAGGACCTGCGGCAGGTCGGGCTTCACCTCCGACTCGATGTCGATCGTCGTGGGGATCGCCGCGCGGAGGAGCTTGAGCGCCTCGACGACGACCGGCCCGAGCGCGGTCGGCGCGCGCCGGCGCTCCTGGCGCCGGCTGAACGTCAGGATCTGCGCCACCAGGTCCTTCGCGCGCGCGCCGGCCTTCGCGATCTCGGCGAGCCGCTCCTCGAGGCCGCCGTCGTCCGCGCGCTGCGCGCGCAGGAGCTCGGTGTGCCCGATGATCGCGGTCAGGATGTTGTTGAAGTCGTGAGCGATGCCACCGGCCAGCGTGCCGATCGCCTCCATCTTCTGGGATTGGCGCAGCTGCTGCTCCAACCGCTCCCGCTCCGCTTCCGCGCGCTTGCGGTCGGTGATGTCCCGGATCGTCGCGACGATCTCGTCGGTGCCGCTGCGCACGATGCGCGCCTCGAAACGGCGGACCTCGCCTCCGGTCTCGAGGTCGTATTCGAGCGTCTCCAGGCGGCCACCGACCACAGCGCGCTCGATCGCGTCGAGCAGCGCTCGCGCGACGTCGGCAGGCAGTCCGGAGTCCGTGACGCGCGAGCCGATGATCCCCTCCTGCGGAACGGAGGCCGCCCCCCGCGGGGCCGAGTAGTCGAGGTAGGTGCCGTCGCGGTGGATGCGGAACACGATGTCCGGGATCGCGTCCAGGAGCGCGCGCTGCCTCGCCTCGATCCGCGTCAGGGAGTCGTTGGCCTCCCGGAGTTGGGCGGTGCGCTCGACCACCCGCGCCTCCAGCTGCTCGGAGAGGGCCCGGATCTCGGATTCGACGGCCTTGCGATCGGTGATGTCCTCGGCCAAGCCGACGATGCGATGGATCACCCCGCTCTCGTCGCGGAGCGGGTAGGCGCGGTCGCGGATGAACCGCACGCTCCCGTCGGGGCGGACGATCCGGTACTCCTCGTCGTAGGTCCCGTCGGTCTGGCGGGTGAGCGCGGCGTCGATGACGCGGTCGCGATCCTGCGGGTCGATCGCCGCGATCCACGCACGCGGGTTCGCGTACAGCTCGACGCAGGGCCGGCCCCAGATCTTCTCGTAGGCCGGGCTCACATAGAGCATCCGGTTCTTGTCGGGCGCCGAGATCCAGAAGACCTCGTCGATCGTCTCCGCGATCTCGCGGAAGCGCTCTTCGCTCTCTCGGAGGGCGGCTTCCGCCCTCTTGCGGTGGGTGATGTCCCGCAGGATCACCTGGATCGCGGGGCCCGCCGGGTCGGGGTAGATCATGGCCGCCGCCTCGACATCGACGGGGGTCCCGTCGTAGCGGACGTACCGGCGCTCGACGAAGGCGGCGCGACGCTCGCCGTCCAGGACTTGCCTCATCCTCTCGATCAAGCCGGGGACTTCGTCGGGATGAACGAAGTCGGTCGCCATGCGCCCCACGATCGAGTCGGCGTCCTTCGCCCCCAGGAGCGACACGCCGGCCTGGTTGACGAAGACGACCCGGCCTCCCTGCAGGATGAGAACGGCGTCCGGGGAGAGATCGACGAGCCGCCGGTATCGCTCCTCACTGTGGCGGAGGGCACCGTCGCTTCGTCGTCGCCCGTCGCTTCTGTGTTCGCTCAAGCCTGACCTCGCACGGCTGACGAACATCCTACACCCGCCTCCTCCGGGTGGCGGGGGCTACGGCACCTTCACGTCGAAGACACCCGTTCGGATCGAGCCCGCGTACTTCATCTGGATCCACACGCGGTAGAACCCGGCCTTCGGGAAGGCGTAAGGGAACGAGGCGCGCGCGCCGTCGATCGGCTCGGTCATCATGGCGGCGTGGCCGCGGGGCATCGCTCCCATGCGCCCCGCGACCGTCCCCGTCGGGTGCACGTGGGCGAACATGGTCGCGTCGTCGCGGAGGATCAGCATGTGCCCGGCCATCCCCATGTAGGGATCGAGCCGTTCCACCGGCCGTCCCGAAGGATCGCGCAGCTCGAACGTCAGCTTGGCCAGCTCGAGCGGGCGAAGGCGAGCCGGGCCGCCGTCGACCCAGGCCATCGTCATGCCGCCGCCCGCATCGGAGACCGAATTCCCCGCGCGCGCGGCGTCCATCGGCGGGGAGCCGGCGAAGGAATCGTCGGGGTCGTCGAGCGCCATCTCGCGGGCGGTTTCACCCGGGCCCACGTCGATCGTGCCGGTCACGGTGTCGCCTTCGCCGGATTGGAGAAGGACGTCGGCGAAGTAGACGTACCGGCCCGCCGACGGGGGCGTGAAGGAGAAGGCGAAGACGCCTTCGTCGGGCATCGTGGGATGCAGATGAAGGAAGTCGGAGGCCCCCGGCCACTTCGCGATGACGAGGTGCATCATCTTTCCGTGATCCTGGGCGACGCCGCGCACCGGCTGATGGCGGGCGTCGTAGACCGAAAGCTTCAGCGCCGAGTGCCGACCCGCGACGATCGGAACGGAATCCGCCTCGATCTGGCCGATCAGGGAAGGGCCGGACCGGGTCGCGCGGGCGGCGTGGACGGTCCCCCAGAAGTACAGGATGACCCCGACGAAGCCGAGGAAGATCGCGGATCCGACGAAAGCCCAGACACGGCCGCGACGCACGCTCTCGGGCGTCGCGGAATCGCCGGTCCGGCGATCGGCGTCCCGTCCCAATCCGATGAGGATCGAGGCGAGGCTCGCCACGAGCACGGTCGTCAGAAGCGCCAACGCGATCGAGAGCCCCGAGCTCATGGCGTACGGGACCGGAACGCGGGCCGCGACGGGGAACCGGATGGTCCCCGAGCCTCGCGGCCCCGCCACCGAGACCTCGGCGTGCCAGAGTCCGTAGACCATCAGCGGAAGCGGAGCCGAGAAGAAGCGCGGGTCCGCGGCCGACGGCTTCGCGATCACCCACTCGGGCGCCCGGTCGTCCCCCGCGGGCGGAATCTCGCGCACCCGAACCTCGACCGCTTCGCCGCTCTTCCGGTCGTCGAGCAGCACCTGCACGGTGGCCTCGCCCGGGACGGCCGGCGGCATCTCGCAGGCGACGGTCACCGGAAACGGGCCGGCGTTGTCCTCGATGTAAATGTGCGGGCTCCCGACGTGGGCCGAGACGGCGCCGACGGGGAGCAGAGCGAGGAGGAAGGCAAGGACGGCTCGCGCCGCCCTCATCGCACGACCGTCCGCATCCAGCGGCCCGTCGCCGCGCCCATCCAGCACGACGACGCGGCGATCGCGGCGGCGACGGCGACTCGGACGGCGCTCGGAGCGTCGAACCCCAACGGCACGCTCCCGCGGTACCCCTCGATGAAAGCGGATCCGGGGTAGTTCCCCGCGAAGAAGCGGTTGGCGCCGAGCGGGCCGGACAGGATCAACGCGAGAACGACGTTGGCCGCGAGGAACGAGGCCGCGAACGCCAGGCCGCAGAGGCCGTAGACGACCCCGGGGCGCTTGCCGCGAAGAGCCCGTGCCGTGAATCCGAGGACCACGGCCGGAATCACCAGCAAGAGGGGAAACGCCGGCGGCAGGAAGTGAGTGACGCGATGGAAGACCGGGCCGAATTTCGGCGTCGCGGGAAAGAGTTGGAAGAACTGCATCTGCGCGATCGTCGCGATCATGTAGACGGCTCCGCAAATCACCGCGGCCCACGGCGACTCGAGGAGCTCGTCGATCAGCAGCAGGGAAAAGGGAAGGACCACGGCACCTGACATCAGATAGGTTCCGGTCACCGTCGCGAGCGGGCCGAAGCACGGATCCACCATGACGATGTGGCAGAGGAAGAACGACCAGATGAGCAAGAGCACCCAGCGCGTCGAAACGTCGCTTCCGCCTCGTCCGGAGTTCCTCCAGCTGGTCGCCAGCAGGAACTGCCCGAAGTAGAAGACCGCGAGCGCGCCCGCGAGAGCGTAGTGCGGAGGCGAGAAGACGGCGTTGTCGAGACCGTAGACGCCGTGCCACCAGATGTCGAACAGGATCGCCGTGAACTGGAGCAGGACCGCCCAGAGCGTGACGAACGCACCCGCGGGGGCGTGGAACGCGAACACGCGGATGCCCGGCTCGTCACGGCCGGCCCCGAACGTCCCGCGGAGGACGATCCAGACGTTGTAGGCGAACGCCAGGGCCAGGGCGATGTACACGGCGAAGTGCGGAAGGGTCCACACCGTGTCGCGGCCGACCGAACGGTGCCAGGAGATGTCCCAGTTCCAGCCGAAGATCATGCAGCAAGTCGAGGCGACGGCGGCGACGAGTGGCCAGGCGACCCCGCGGACGCCCGGGATCGCCCGGTCCGCCGCGGCGTCGCGACGTCCCGGAGCGTAGGCGGCGGAACTCGTGGTCATGCGTCTGCAAATGTAGGCAAGGTGCCTCCGGTCCCGCAACCACTATAAAGGGGAGGTGTAAACTCCGTTCCCCATGCGGTTCGTCGTCCTGCAGCTCATCCTCTGCTCGGCCTTCGCCCCGCTCGCGATCGCCGCCGCGAAGGCGTCCCACCCCTTCGACGTCCGCGATCTCGTGGCGTTCGACCGCATTTCCGAGCCGAGGGTCTCGCCGGACGGCGCCTGGTTGGCCTTCACCGTCTCCTCGCTCGATCTCGACGGGAACAAGCGCCGGAGCGACCTGTGGGTGGCGGCGGTGGATGGGTCCGGGGCTCGGCCGCTGACCCGCGATCCGGCCAACGATACGAGCGCCGCCTGGTCGCGGGACGGCAAGTCGCTCTACTTCCTCTCGAGCCGCGGGGGGTCGTCCCAGATCTGGAAGCTTTCGCTCGACGGGGGCGAGGCGCAGCCGGTGACGGCCCTCCCCCTCGACGTGGGGAGCTTCGTCCTGTCGCGGGATGGGGCGATGATCGCCCTCTCGCTCGAGGTCTTTCCCGGAACCACGCCGGCCGAGACGAAGGCCCGGCTCGATCAGACGGCCGCGCGCAAGGCCAGCGGCCGCATCTACGACAGCCTCATGTTCCGCCACTGGGACACCTGGAGCGACGGCCGCCGCTCGCACCTCTTCGTTCTCCCGGTCGCCGGAGGCGGCCCGGTGGACGTCATGAAGGGGATGAACGCCGACGCGCCCACGAAGCCTTTCGGCGGGTGCGAGGAGTACGCGTTCACACCCGATGGAAAGGGAATCGTTTTCACCGTGAAGGACGTCGGACGCGAGGAAGCCTGGTCCACGAATGCCGACCTGTTCCTGGCGCCGGTGGACGGAAGCGCGCCTCCCCGGAATCTGACGTCGGGGAACGCCGCTTGGGACGGGAGCCCCGTCTTCTCGCCCGACGGCAAGACTCTCGCCTACCTGGCGCAGAAGCGGCCCGGTTACGAATCGGACCGGTGGCGGGTCGTCGTGCGGTCGTGGCCCGATGGGTCCGACCGCGTTCTGACCGAGGCGTGGGACCGCTCGC
This sequence comes from Acidobacteriota bacterium, assembly GCA_041500265.1. Classification (GTDB taxonomy): domain Bacteria; phylum Acidobacteriota; class Polarisedimenticolia; order Polarisedimenticolales; family DASRJG01; genus DASRJG01. The sequence goes on from JBGQLU010000008.1 coordinate 26,275, forward strand.
CGAGGGACCTCGCCTGGTCGCCGGACGGCAAGGCGATCTACTGCGTCGCGGAGGAGCTCGGAAACCTCCCGCTGTTCCGGATCGACGCCGCGACCGGCCACGCTCGCGCGCTAACCGGAAAGGGCCACGCGGGGGCGCCGCGGGCGGCAGGTTCGCGCGTGGTGTTCCTCCTCGAATCGATGAGAAGCCCGGTCGAGATCCACGCGATCGGGGCGGACGGCACCGGCCTCGTGAAGATCACCGGCCTGAACGACGATCGGCTGGCCACGGTCCGGATGGGCGAGCCGGAGCAGTTCACGTTCCGCGGCGCGCACGGCGACACGGTCTACGTCTGGATCGTCAAGCCGGCCGACTTCGACCCCGGGAAGACCTACCCGGTGGCATTCCTGATCCACGGGGGACCGGAAGGATCGTTCGGGAACGATTTTCACTACCGCTGGAATCCTCAGGCCTACGCGGGGCGGGGGTACGCCGCGGTGATGGTCGATTTCCACGGCTCCACCGGGTACGGGCAGGCCTTCACCGACGCGATCAACGGCGATTGGGGGGGCGCGCCGTTCGAGGATCTGAAGAAAGGGCTCGAGGCCGCGATCGCGAAATACCCGTGGATGGACGGCGCGAACGTCTGTGCGCTCGGCGCCAGCTATGGCGGTTACATGGTCAACTGGATCGCGGGGAACTGGCCCGACCGATTCAAGTGCTTGGTCACGCACGACGGAAACCTCGACGAGCGCTTCGCCTACCTCGCGACCGAGGAGCTCTGGTTTCCCGAGTGGGAGCACGGCGGCACGCCGTGGACGAACCCCGCCGGATACGAGAAGCACAACCCGGCGAACTTCGTGAAGAACTGGAAGACGCCGATGCTCGTCATCCACGGGGGGAAGGACTTCCGGGTCGTCGAGACCAACGGGATGGGAACCTTCACCGCGGCGCAGCGCTCCGGAGTCCCCAGCAAGCTCCTCTATTTCCCCGACGAGAACCACTGGGTCCTCAAGCCGCAGAACAGCATCCTCTGGCACGACACCGTGCTCGACTGGCTGGATCAGTGGACCGGACGGAAGAAGTAGGCCCCGGGGATCGGCCTAGGAAGCTCGGACGCGCGCGGGAGCGGGCTGCCGCGGCTCCCAGCAGGTCGCGCACACGCGCTTGAACACGTCGAAGCCGGTCAGCGTGATCTCCGGCGTCCGGTAACCGGAGCGGACGGGCTCGACCTCGAGGAGATCCGTCGAGAGGTATTTCTTGTTGTCGTCGGGGAAGACCGTGACGACGGAAGCGTCGTCGCCGAGCTCCTCCGCGATCTCTAAAGCTCCGAGGAAGTTCGCGCCGGAGGAGATCCCGACGCCCAGGCCGAGCTGGCGGGCGAGCTTCTGGGCCATGAGGATCGCGTCGCCGTCGTCGACCGCGACCACGCGGTCGAGCAGCGCGAGATCGACGATCGGCGGGATGAATTCGTCGGAAATCCCTTGGATGCGGTGCTTGCCGACCTTATGTCCCGTGGAGAGGGTGGGGGAGCTCGCCGGCTCCAACGGATGAACGCGGATCCCCTTGGCAACGCCACGAAGGAACCGTCCGACCCCCATGACCGTGCCACCGGTCCCGACGCCCGCCACGAACGCATCAGGGATCACGCGGTGGTACTTCATCTGCCACCAGATTTCCGGCCCCGTGGTCGCCTCGTGCGCGCCGCAGTTGTCCTCGTTCGAGAACTGCCGGGGGAGGAACGCGTCCCGTCCCCCGCCCGCGAAATCTTCCGCGCGGCGGATGCTCTCGACGAATCCGCCTTCCGCGGCGCTCACCAGGCGGACGTCCGCGCCGTAGCTCCTGATGAGGTCGATGCGCTCGCGGCTCATCCAGTCGGGCAGGAAGATCGTGACCGGATGTCCGAGCGCCCGTCCGACACCCGCGAGGGCGATCCCGGTGTTTCCGCTCGTGGCTTCCGCGATCGGCATCGCCGGGGTCAACCGGCCCTCCTCGCGGGCCCGGTCGAGGATGTACAGGACCATGCGGTCCTTGATGCTGCCGGTCGCGTTCATGTGCTCGGCCTTGGCGTACACCGTACGCTTCCGGCCGCCGACCTCGCAGGAGATCGCGAGCAGCGGTGTGTTGCCGACGAGGTGTCTCAAGCCGGTGGTCATGGGGGCAGTCTAGGCCGCGGGGGCGCCGGTCAAGCGAGTGAAACAGTCAGGTTGCGGGGCCGAGGAACCCGCCGTACGCTCGTGGGATCGGGCGAGCCTCCCCTCGTCCCGAAGGAGAATTCCATGACGTCGAAAGCTCGCATCGCCCTGATCGGCACCGCAACATTGCTCCTGGGATCCGCCTTTGTCGTCGCCACACGGGCCGGCGATGGCCCGCGCGACGGCCAAGGGTTCGGCCGCGGCGGAAGCGAAATCCAGCGAGGGCTCGCCTTGTCGCCCGTGAAGCTGAACCTGCACGGCAAGAACCGCGATCTGGTCGCGCTCGGCAGCTACATCGTCAACGCGCAAGGCGGTTGCAACGACTGCCATTCCTGCCCCTCGTACGAGCCCGGCCACTCCCCTTACACCGGCGGAGACGGCGCGATCGACGCGGAGCACTTTCTCGCCGGCGGCGTCCCCTTCGGCCCATTCGTCTCGCGGAACCTCACGCCGGACGACAGCGGCCGGCCCGCAGGGCTCAGCCTCGACGAGTTCATGTCGGCGCTACGGACGGGACACGATCCCGACAATCCGGGTGAGCTCCTCCAGGTCATGCCCTGGCCGATCTACGGGAAGATGACCGACCGCGATCTGAAGGCGGTGTACGAGTACCTCAGCGCGATCCCGCATGCCGAGTCCGGCACCGAGTGCGGGGGCGGCGGAGAGTAGCGGGCCTCAAGCCGCCGCGCGCGGCCGGGACGCGGGAGGCGCCTCGGTCGCGCGTCACGGCCCCGTGGGCGGGCCCTCGCCGGTCGAGCCGACGCCGCTCACGAGCCAGTACAGGTTGCCCGGCGCGCTGTCGTGGAACGCGGTGTCGGTGTCGTCGCCGTCCGACGGGGTCACGTCCACGAACGAGCCCGGGACGTGCGGATCGCTCGAGCGATAGACCTTATACCGGTTCGCCCCCTCATAGGGCCACCACGTCAAGACGGCCGAGCCGTCCGGGTTCTTGGCGACGTCCCGTAGCCTCATCGGCGGAAGCGACGTCTCGAACGGTCTCCCGCACACCTCGAGCGACCATCCGGTCAGGGCCCCGGTGTTGAGCGGCACGTCGTCCGTCACCTCGAGCTTCCAGGTTCCCGTTGCATGGGCGCCGAACAGCCGCGACAGCGGCTCCGCCGGCGTCAGGTCGGCCGGATACCAGCCATGGATGTCGTCCGCGCTTCCCCCGGTCCGGCTGTGGAGCGCGACCGGGACCCCCGCGGGCGACACCACCCGGACGTGGAGGTCGCCGACGTACGGATGCGTGATGTCCGCCCGCACGTCGACCTCCGAGATCTCGACGTCGGCCGGCATCGTGATCGAGCTCGAAACCGTCGACCGATCGGCGATCGCCTTCGGGATGTCGGTCGAGGCGATCGTGATGCAGGTCGCGGGCCCCACCGGAACGAAGAACGGCGCGCTCGTCCCCGCGCCCTGCGCCGCGCTCCAGGCCAAGGCGAATCCCGCCATCGACCCGGCCGGCGCCGAAGGGGACAGCGAGACGCCGAAGTGCGGCGGGAGGGATTCGGCGGAGGCTCCGGCGCCCAGGTCGGGAAAGCTCGCCGTCGGCCGGGTGACCGAGGCGTTCCAGCCGGTCGGCACGAGCGCGGCGCCGATGCCGGTCGCCGCCGAGCCGAGATTCTCGACCGTGACCGCCAGGTCCGCCGACTCGCCCGGGTCGAGCGCCCCGTTTCCGCCGGCACCGTCGAGCACGCGGTCGCCGACCGGCCCGAGCTCCACGGCCAGAGGCTCGAGGTCCACGTCGACGCGAGTCGCGGGGGCGTTCGCGGCGACGACGACCTCGTCGATCCGCGCGGACGCGTGTCCTGCGGAGGAGACTTCGAGCGCGTAGGAGCCGGGAAGCAGGACGCGGTGGAAGTCTCCGACGTCCGGATCGGTGAACGTGTCGCGCGCGCTGCCCACCACGCGGATCGTGGCCTGAAGCGGCTGGCCCGTGGCCGCGTCGCGCACGATCCCGCGGATCCCCTGGCCGGCGCGCTCGAGGTAGGCGAGCATCGACTCGCGGTTGTCGCTCCAGAACTGCGGGAGCTGGCTCCCCGCGGGCCACTTGACGGTGGAGATCTCGAGCGTCAGCTCTCGCCCGCCCTTGTAGACGTAGTTCCAATCCTGCATCCCGCCGTTGATGTCGTACCAGTCGGCGCCGTTGCAGATCCCGTTGGTGAACGACGGATCGGAGTTCGACGCCTTCATCGTCGGATTCGAGTCGGCGTAGGTGCGCGCGACGGAGACCCAGAGCGAGTCGTCCGGCGAGAGGCTGTAGACCGAGGCCCCGCTCGGCGTCCCGTCGTACGGATAGTTCGCGACGACGCTCCCGCCGTGGAAGTTGGCGGAGAGGCTCGACCGATGCGATGTCCCCCACGCCATGAGGTGCTGGGTCTCGGGCTGGCGCCCCGCCGGGGTGTCGTTCGGGTCGAGAAACTGGTCCGGGAAGTTGCGGTTGAGGTCGACGTTGTTCGCGTTGTAACGCCGGTTCAGCGCGGTGCCGTCCGGGTTCATCGACGGCAGGATCCAGATCTCGTTCCCGTCCACCAGGGCCGTGATCCGCGGGTCGCTCCCGTACGACTCCGTCAGCAGGTGGATCAGGTCGATGCACATTTCCTTCCCGACGACCTCGTCGCCGTGCATCGCGGCGACGTAGTGGATCTCCGGCTCGTCTTCCTCCACGCCCGGGTTCTTGGTGATCTTCATCATCCAGAGTTCCCGCCCCTGCACGGACGGCCCGAGGGAGTAGAGACGTGTGATCGCGGGGTAGTTCGCGGCGATCTGCTGCAGCTCCGACGTCAGGGTCTCGTAAGTGTGATACGTCGTTGGAACGCTGGCCGGGGCCGCGGGGGTGAAGCCGGCGTCGCTTGCGGCGCCCCCCTCGTCGGGGAGGAGCCGAAACTCGAAACCGAGGCCGGCAAGCTTGACCATTTCCTCGGGCACCAGGTAGGCGCGAGCCCACCTGCCGTAGACGCCGTCCACGTCGATCTCGAGATCGTGCAGGAGCTTCAAGTCGGCGAGGCGGTCCTTGATCTCGATGCGAACCGAGAGGACCGGCCCGGGCTCCCCGTGGCCGGCGGCCCAGGCCGGGGTGGCGAGCGCGAGAACGACCGGAATCGAAAGCGCCAGCGATTTCAATGCGATCCGAGCAAACACGATCCCTCCTCGAGCGGCGCGATCCGCGGGGCTTATACGTCGAGTTGACGAATGACTCCAACGAGAAAAATGGCGGCGGCGCTCTCGGGGCTCCGTAAGGTCTCCTCAGGGGAGGTGGGGCCGTGGGAAGCGACCGTCCCGGGCGCGAGGTTCGTGACCTCGTCGCGCTGATCTACAGCGCGCCGACGACGGGCGTCTGGGACGAGGTGCTACGGAAGATCTTGGAATCGCTCGGCGGCTCGCTGATCGCCCTGCACGTCCACATGCCCGGCACCGCCGAGGCCGCCACCGTCGGCTTCTACGGCGACTCCGGCCCGGCGCGGCTGCACGACTACGAGGCGTACTACGCGTCGCGCAACGTCTGGCTCACCCACGATCCCAACCTCTTGAAGGCGGGGGCGGTCCTCACGGGGCAGGAGTTGTGCCCCGACGAGGTGCTGCTCGCGTCCGAGTACTACAACGACTTTCTCCGCCCGCTCGACATCCGCCACTCCCTTCGCGCCATCCTCGCCGCGCCGCCCGACCCGCTCGCCTATCTCTCCCTCGGCCGGCCCCATCGTGCGCGCCCGTTCGGCGCGGCCGAAAAGCGCGCGCTCGCGCAACTCGTTCCGCATCTCGCTCAGGCGCTGACCATCCATACGGCGTTCGAGGGGATCCGCTTGCTCCGGCAGGCCGCCACGGAAACGCTCGACCATGTGCCTCTGGGCGTCTTCTTCCTCGACGCGCGCGGCCGCGTCATCGAGACGAACGCCGCCGCGCGAACGATACTCGCGGCGCGCGACACGCTCGCACTCGAGCGCGGAGTGCTCGCGGCCGTCGAGCCGCGCACCGAAATCCGGCTGAGGCGAGCGGTGCTGGGCGCCGCCGGGGGCGCGTCCACGTCGGCGGCGCGCGGCGGGACGCTCGAACTGGCGGGCTCCGGCGACACCCCGCTCACCGCGATCGTGGCCCCGCTGGCCTCCGCTCCCTCGGTCATGTTTCCCGACTCCGCGAAGCTCGTCGTCCTCGTCGAGCCCCCCGTGAAGCGTGAGTCCGCGCCCCTGGACGCGTTCACCCGGGCCTACCGGTTGAGTCCCGCCGAAGTCTCGCTCACCTCCAGACTCATCGGCGGGATGTCGATACGACAGGCCGCGGAAGCTCTCGGAATCCAGGAGAACACCGCGCGCGGCCAGCTGAAGCGCGTTTTCGCGAAGACGGGAGCCCGGCGCCAATCGGATCTCGTGCGCCGGGTTCTGACGTACGGGCACGATCACTCCCCTTCATAAATCGGTGGACCGTACCCATTTGGGGTGTGGACAAACGAGCGCAAGGCCGTAGTCATCTACCAACAGGATTCCGACCGGTCGGAACGAACGTCCGCTAGAGCCTGTTCCCCGCCTGGGGCCGACGGAGGGTGGCCAACCGTCGGCCCCGTTTCTAGGCGCGGGCGAGGCGCCGGAGCAAGGCGAGGGCCTCTTCGCGCCCGCTGATCTCGCCCCGATCGCGCGCCTCCTCGACCTCGCGGATCAGGCGGCCGACTTCCGGGCCCGCGCCGACACCGAGCTCCAGGACGTCCCGTCCCTGCACGAGCGGCTTGACCGGCTCGAGATCGAATCCTCCCGCCGCGACCGCCGCCGCGAATCGCTCTCCGGGATCGTACGGGCCGGCGGCGACCCCGTCGATCGCGCGTCCCCGCCAATCCGCCTCGCATGCCGCCAGGAGGACGGGCCAGCGCACGGGATGGAGCCTCTTCAAGACCTTGCGGACGGCGTTTCCGTAGGCGCGCTCGTCCATCTCGCCGCGCAAGAGCGCGTAGTAAAGGCTTCCGGGCGCGAGATGGTGCCGCACGACCGCAAGAGCGGCGCGCTCCGCGTCGTCCCCGAAGGTCAACCGCAGGAGCACGGCGCGCGCGGGCGCTTCCCCTTCGGCCTCGTGCCTCGGGGAGACGATGCGCTCCCGTCCGTTCTTCACGGCGCGCGCGGTCGTGGCCGGCTTCCCGAGATCGTGCACGAGCGCCGCGAGAACGACGTGGAGCCGTTCGGCATCGTCGAGCTCCCAACGCCCCGACCGGACGATCGCGGCCGCGGCATCCACGACCATCGCCGTATGGGTGTAGACGTCCCCCTCGGGGTGCCATTCGGGATCCTGCGGCGTCCCCGCGAGCGCTTCGATCTCCGGGAAGCTGGCGGCGAGCGCGCCGGTCTCCCGCGCGACCGCCAGGCCGACGGACGGCGCTTCCGCGTCGCCGAGCAGCTTCCGCAGCTCGTCGGTGAGCCGCTCGCGCGACAGCTCGGCCAGATCTCCCCGCGCCACCATCGCTCGCATGAGTGCCGTGGTATGCGGCGCGACGGTGAACCGGAGGCGAGCCGCGAGCTGGACCGCGCGCCAGACCCGGAGCGGGTCGTCGGCGAAGGTGCGGTCGTCCACCGCGCGGAGCTCGCGGGCCAGGAGATCGCGATGCCCGCCGTGCGCGTCGTGGAGCGCGCCGCTCAACGGATCCGCCGCGAGCGCGTTGACCGTGAAGTCCCGGCGGCGCGCCGCCTCCGCGAACGGAAGGAAGGGATCGCCGCGCACCTCGAACCCCCGGTGGCCCGAGGCGACCTTCGATTCGGTCCGGGGGAGCGACACGTCGAGGTCGATGCCGTGAGCGAGGTGGATACGGAAGATCCCGAACGATCTCCCGACGGTGTTGACTCGGTCCGGAAAGGCCGACTCGAGCAGCGGCTCGAGGCGCGCCGCGGGGACGCCGTACACCTCCACGTCGGCGTCGGAGGTCTCCCGGTCGAGAAGGGCGTCGCGCACCATGCCGCCCACGAGTAGCGCGCGAGGGGGGACGTCCGCCCGGTCGGCCGGCAGGAGCGCGACCTCACGCGCCAGCCGGAGAACCGCGTCGAGAGGCGGATGGTCCGCTCGCGCGAGAGATCGAGTGAGCATCTCGAGGCTCATGGGCTCAGTTCTTCGCGGGCCGGGAGACCGACAGCCGGTGCCGCGTCGTGTCGATGACGACGATCTTGCCGTCGAGGAGGTCCATGCCGAGGAAGCCCGAGATCTGGACGCCGCCGAGCCGGCTGCGTTGCGTGAAATCCGACGCGTGCACCGGGTCGCCTCCGGTCTCGAGGCCGTCGAAGCGGAGCTTCGCGCCGCGGACGAACGTCGCCCCGGCGACGGCGCCGCCGTACGTGCTCACCGCGGCGGCCGTGGACGGCTTCGCCCCCGGCACCGCCTTCGCGTAGGCATTGTCGAGATTCGACATCGTCGCCCCGGTGTCGAAGAGAAAGAGCCCCTCGGGCGCCCCCTCGGCGGCGGCGCGAACGAGCATCTGCCCGCCGACCGTCCAGTACGGCTGCCCCTCCTCGCTCCCGGAGGGAGGGTCGAGAACCAGGCGTCCCTTGGCGAGGTCGAGCGTGATCCGGTACCCGGAGAAGACGTTCAACCCCAGGACCCCGTGGATTCGCCCCTGGGGGTCGAACTCGTCCTTCGACGTCGTGACGAGAGCGTCCCGGAAGAGGACGTCGCCGAACGAGATCGTCTCCATGAGCCCGCGCGCGGAGGGTGTACGCCCCTGGCCGCCTCCCGCGAAGACCGTCTCCTCGGCGAGAGGGGTGTAGCCGCTTTTCTTCACGGCGCGCAGGACGACGAACAGGCCGGTGCTCCCCGTGTCGAGGAGGAGGCGGACCTTTTTGCCGTTCGCCAGCGCCGCGTCGATCGTCCAGCCGCTCCTGCGGCCGGGGTCGACGAGGGGGTGCAGCGGAATCTCGGTGCGCTCGGGGCGCGCCGCCGGGACCCACACCTTCCGCTCGCCGAGGGCGGCGTAAAGGCGCAGGGTGCCTTTCGCCCCCTCGATGCGGTCGGGGTCATCCCCGTCGCTCTTCGCGAGATAGGCGTTCAGGAGCGAGACCGTCTTCGCGCGCGTCTCGGCCCCGCCGGATGCCCAGTAGACGACCCAGCGGTCGTCGGACGCCGCGGTGACGGCGCGACCGAAGAGCTCCGCCGCTTGGGCATCCTGTCCCTGCGCCGTCCGCGCCAGCGCCAGCTGCGCCAACGCGCGCCCGGGGGCGCTCGGGGAGGTGGACAGCGGCGCCAGCAGTTCGGCCGCTTCGTCGATCCGGCCCGCCCGGTAGAGGGCCTCGCCCAGCGCCGATCGCGCCTGGGCGTCCGACGGCGCCGCCTCGGCCAGCGCGCGGGCCTCGTCGAGCGCCTCGGCCCAGCGGTCCGAGGCGATCAGCTCGCGGACATGGCCGGCCCCCGGCGAGGCAACCGCGAGCAGCAGCATCGCGGCCACAAGCCCGGCGGCCCGCGGAAAGATCGATGGCTGAAGGGCTTTTGGCATGGCGAACACGCTCGCGGTTCGCCCGATTCTAGCGTGGTTGGCGTTTTCGGGTTCTTCGCCCCACATTCACTCCCGCACGGGAGGGTCGAAGATGCGAACCGCGACGGGGCTCCTTTTGACCGTCGTCCTTGCAGGCGGCCGCGCCGCACCGGCGGCGGCGCAGGACGAATCGTCCGCACGCCTGACCGCCGCGGCGAGGCTTCAGGAGGCGGGGAATCACCGCGAGGCGATCGAGCTGCTCGAACAGATCCGCGAGATCGATCCGCGGAACGAGCGGGTCATCTACGGGCTCGCGCTGTCGCTGTACGCGGTCAAGGAATATCGTGAGGCCGCCCACATCGGCTCGACCCTGCTCGCGGAGACGAAGGGCGCGTCGCCCGATCTCTACGTCGTCGTCGGCAGCGCCTACGGCCAGCTTCACGACTCCGAAACGTCGGAGGCGATCCTCCGCGACGGTCTGGCGTCCTGGCCCGACAACCAGGCATTGCACATCCAGCACGCCGTCAGCCTGGAGGGCCTGGGCCGCGTCGACGAGGCGATCGTGGAGATGACCGGTTGCCTGAAGCGCTCCCCCTACGAGGCGTCCCTCTGGCGCGCGTTCGGTGACGCGTACGCCACGGTCGGCTCGCCCGGCCGCGCGTTCGCCTCCTACGTCCGCGCGCTGACTCTCGAAGAGGACGACGCGCGCGCCAAGGAGATCGCCTCGTCCCTCTGGTCGGTCCTCTTCGAAGGATCGGCGCGCGCGCCGGTCCCGGACCCGTCGGAGAAGGCCGAGGCGAAGGGCCTGGCCCTGATCGCCGCGCTGCGGCGCGACGGGGCCTGGACCGGAAAGTCGGATGCGTCGTTCTTCGCCTACGCTCTCGACACCTCGCTGCGCCTCGTCTCGGCCCTTCACGGCAAGGACACGAAGGACCTGTTCTGGGGTCCGTTCGTGATGGACTACTTCGACGAGGTCCGCTCCGCCGGGCACATGGAAGCGCTGGCCTACGACATCCGGCGCGCGACCGGCGATCCCGACGTCGCCCGCTGGCGCGAGCAGAACAGCCGCCGGGTCGCCGCATTCCGGGACTGGTCGGAGCGGTGGTCGGTGAAGTATTCGGAGGTCGCGGACAAGAAGCCCGCGGCCGCGAAGGAATAGCCGAGCCCGCCTGATTCTCGCCCAAAAACCTGTCGGGACCCCCGGTGTACACTCCTGCGTCCGATAGGAGAGCGAGTGTGAGCGAAGACAAACCGAAGACGGCGGAGCGCCCCGGGGATCCGTGCGCCATCGTGATCTTCGGCGCCGGGGGGGACCTGACTCGCCGCAAGCTCCTGCCCGCGCTGTACAACCTGCGCCGGTACGGACTCTTGCCGCGTGACGTGGCGATCGTCGGGGTCGGGCGCAAGGACTCCACCCGGGCCGACTTCGTCGGAAAGATGACCGCCGACATCCGCGAGTTCGCGACGGCCGAGGTCGACGCGACGCTGTGGAAGGAGTTCGAGGACCGGATCTACTACGTGGGGTTCGACTTCGACAACGCGCAGGGGTACGGGTGGTTGAAGGACGTGCTGGCCGACGTCGAGAAGCAGCACAAGACGCAGGGCAACGTCGTCTTCTACCTCGCGACGCCGCCCACGTTCTTCTCCGAGATCGTCGAGAACTGCGCGAAGGCCGGTCTGGCCTCGGAGGATGGGGGGCGCTGGCGCCGGTTCATCATCGAGAAGCCGTTCGGCCACGATCTCGACTCGGCCCGCCAGCTGAACAAGGAGCTGCTGTCCGTCGTGTCCGAGGGGCAGATCTACCGGATCGATCACTATCTCGGCAAGGAGACCGTCCAGAACATCATGGCGTTCCGGTTCGCGAACGGGATCTTCGAGCCCGTCTGGAACCGCCGCTACATCGACCACATTCAGATCACGGTCGCGGAGACCCTGGGTGTCGAGGGGCGCGGGGGCTACTACGAGACCGCCGGCGTGCTCCGGGACATGATCCAGAACCACATGTTCCAGCTGCTGGCGCTCGTCGCGATGGAGCCCCCCTCGTCGTTCGACGCGACCCCGGTCCGCGACGAGAAGGTCAAGGTCCTGAACGCGATCCGGCCGCTGGCCCCCGAGGAGATCCTCCAGCGGACCGTGCGCGGCCAGTACGGCGAGGGGTTCATCGACGGCCAGAAGCTCGCCGCCTACCGGGCGGAGCCGTCGGTCAACCCGAAGTCGAACACGGAGACGTTCGGCGCGCTCAAGCTCGACGTGGACAACTGGCGCTGGGCGGGCGTGCCGTTCTACCTGAGGTCCGGGAAGCGCCTCGCCAAGCACGTCACCGAGATCGTGATCGAGTTCCGTAAGCCCCCCCTTCTCGCCTTCGGCAAGATCCAGATCGGGAACCTCGAGCCCAATCGCCTCATTCTCCAGATCCAGCCCGAAGAGGGGATCAAGATCGAGATCAAGGCGAAGCGCCCCGGGGCCACCATGCAGCTCCAGTCGGTCAATCTCGACTTCAGCTATTCCGACTTCGGCTCGACCGACAAGGCGACCGGCTACGAGCGCCTGCTCTACGACGCGATGATCGGCGACACCACGCTCTTCCACCGCGCCGACATGGTGGAGGCCGCCTGGCGGATCGCGACGCCGATCATCGACGTTTGGGGCTCGATTCCGCCTCGCGACTTCCCGAACTACGGCGCTTTCAGCTGGGGGCCGCCGTCCGCGGACGACCTGATCAAGCGCGACGGCCGGGGCTGGCGGAATCCATAGGATCGCCGGTACCTCGGGGGGATATCCCGTGTCCAAGCTCGACCCGATTCAGGAGGCGCTCCGGACGCTGAAGCCGAAGAGCGCCGAAGGGCAGCGCCTGCTCGACGACGCCACCCGCCAGACGAACTGGAAGCGCTGGGGGCCGTACCTGTCGGAGCGGCAGTGGGGTACCGTCCGCGAGGACTACTCCGCGTGGGGGGATTGCTGGAACTACCTCCCGCACGATCATGCCCGCTCTCGCGCATACCGCTGGGGGGAGGACGGCCTCCTGGGGATCTCCGATCGCGAGGGGCGCCTGTGCTTCGCGATCGCGCTGTGGAACGGCCGCGACCCGATCCTGAAGGAGCGACTCTTCGGCCTCACGGGGCCCGAAGGAAACCACGGCGAGGACGTGAAGGAGTGCTACTACTTCCTCGAATCCACGCCGACGCACTCGTACATGAAGGCGCTCTACAAGTACCCGCAGGCCGAATTTCCTTACGGCCAGCTCGTGCAAGAGAACGCCCGGCGCGGAAAGCTCGATCCGGAGTTCGAGCTCGCCGACACCGGCGTGTTCGACCAGAGCCGTTACTGGGACGTCTTCGCCGAATACGCGAAGGCCGGCGCCGACGACATCCTGATCAAGATCACGGTCGCGAATCGCGGCCCGGAGCGGGCGCAAATCCACGTGTTGCCGACGATCTGGGCGCGGAACACGTGGGCGTGGGGACGCACGGGGGAGGGGCACTGGCCCAAGCCTCGGATCGCGCAGGCCGCTCCGGGACGGGTCACGATCGACCACGCCTCGCTCGGCCGTTACACCTTCGCCGCCGGATCCGGCCCGGACGGAAAGCTTCCCGAGATCCTTTTCACGGACAACGAGACGAACACGAAGCGGCTCTACGGAACCGATCCCGTCTCCCCGTACGTCAAGGACGCCTTCCACGAAGCGGTCGTTCACGGCCGCAAGGAGGCGGTCAATCCGGCGAAGGCCGGCAGCAAGGCGGCGCCGCACTACGTGCTCGACGTCCCGGCGGGCGGAGAGGCCGTCCTGAAGCTGCGTTTGACCGCCGCCGGCGAGGCCGTCCCCGATCCGATCGGCGCGTCCTTCGACGCGGTGTTCGCCGAGCGCATGCGGGAGACGGACGCGTTCTATGAGGGTGTCCTCCCGTCCGGGGCGACGATCGACGAGAGGCGGGTACAGCGCCAAGCGTTCGCCGGGCTCCTTTGGTCGAAGCAGTTCTTCCACTACATCGTCAAGGAATGGCTCGACGGCGACCCCTCCCAACCGCCACCCCCTCCCGAGCGCCGGCACGGACGCAATGCCGACTGGCCGCACCTGTTCAACCGGGACGTGATCTCGATGCCCGACACCTGGGAGTACCCGTGGTACGCGGCGTGGGACCTCGCCTTCCACACAATCCCGTTCGCCAAGGTCGATCCTCAGTTCGCAAAGGACCAGATCGTCCTGTTCCTGCGCGAGTGGTACATGCACCCGAACGGCCAGATTCCGGCATACGAATTCGCGCTCGGTGACGTCAACCCGCCGGTTCACGCGTGGGCCGCGTGGCGCGTCTACAAGATGACCGGCGCCCGTGGGCTGAGGGACCGCGTCTTCCTGTCCCGCGTTTTCCAGAAGCTCATCATCAATTTCACCTGGTGGGTCAACCGCAAGGACGCCGAGGGGAACCACCTGTTCTCCGGCGGGTTCCTCGGCCTCGACAACATCGGGGTCTTCGACCGGTCCAAGCCGCTCCCGACGGGCGGCCATCTGGAGCAGGCCGACGGGACCGCCTGGATGGCGTTCTACGCGGCCACGATGATGTCGATCGCCCTCGAGCTCTCGCGCGAGAATCCGGCGACCGAGGACGTCGCCTCCAAGTTCTTCGAGCACTTCGTCGCGATCACCGATGCGATGAACACCCTGGGCGGCAACGGCCTGTGGGACGAAGAGGACGGGTTCTACTACGACCAGCTCCACGCCGACGGACACTCCCTGCCGCTCAAGGTCCGCTCGCTCGTGGGGGCCATTCCCCTGATCGCGGTCGAGGTCCTGGACTCCGATCTGATCGATCGCTTGCCCGGCTTCAAGAAGCGGCTCAAGTGGTTCCTGGAGAATCGCAAGGACCTGTCGGAGCAGATCAGCTACATGGAGAAAGGCGCGGGCGTGAAGATGCTCCTGGCGCTTCCTTCGAAGGACCGCCTCGTGCGGGTCCTGCGCTACCTCCTCGACGAGAACGAGTTCCTCTCCCCCTACGGGCTGCGCTCCGTGTCCCGCGTCCACAAGGACCACCCGTACGTGTTCGACGTCATGGGAACGCAACATCGGGTCGACTACGACCCGGCCGAAGGGACCTCCGGCCTCTTCGGGGGCAACTCGAACTGGCGGGGCCCGATCTGGTTCCCGCTCAACTTCCTGATCGTCGAGGCCCTCGAGCGCTACCACCATTACTACGGCGACTCGCTGACGGTCGAATGTCCCACCGGCTCGGGACGGTTCCTGACGCTCCAGCAGGTCGCCCAGGAGCTCTCGTCGAGGCTGGCGCGGATCTTCCTCGCGGACCCGAGCGGGCGTCGGCCCGTGCACGCGGACGACCCGCGCTACGCGAACGACCCGCACTGGAAGGACCTCGTCCTCTTCTACGAGTACTTCCACGGCGACACGGGCCGTGGTGTGGGCGCCTCGCATCAGACCGGCTGGACCGCTACAGTGTCGAAGTTCGTCTACGATCTCGCGAAGGCCCGCGATCGGGAGGCTCCGGCCAAGACGTGACGGGCCCCCGGTGGAAAGGAATCCGTCGTCCATGCCGATCTCCTTCGACTCCGACGTCACCACGAATTTCGCCGACGCCTCCTCCCGCGAATGGCTCGAGGCCAACGGGCTGGGCGGATGGGCGTCGGGAACGATCTCGGGGGCGCACACCCGCCGCTACCACGGGCTCCTGGTCGCGGCCATCCACCCGCCGGTCGGACGCATGGTCCTCCTCTCGAAGCTTCCGGAAACGCTCGCCGTCTCCGGCGAGCGCTTCGAGCTGGACGCCAACCGGTTCGAAGGCGCCGTTCACCCGCAGGGATTCCGCTTCCTGCGGCGATTCGAGCTCGACCCCTTTCCCACGTCCACCTACGAGGCCGGAGGCGCGCGCCTGCGGAAGACGATCGCCGCGATCCACGGCGAGAACACGACGGTGATCGTCTACGAGCTCCTGGAGGCGAAGGGTCCGGTCACGGTCGAGCTCCGGCCGCTCGTCGCCTACCGCGACTACCACGGCCTGCAGCACGCCAACGACGGCATCCGGTTCGCCAACGCGTCGTTCCGGGACGGAATCTTCCGGGCGCGACCGTACGACGGCACCCCCGAGCTCTTCCTTTCGGCCCCGGGATCGGCGTTCGAGGCGAAGCCGGACTGGTGGTTCCGATTCGAGTATGCGATCGAGCGGGAGCGGGGCCTCGACGCGCGGGAGGATCTCTTCTGCTACGGCGTCTTTAGGCGCGAGCTCGCCCCGGGAGAGCGCTTCGGCGTGATCGTCTCGACCGGCGATACCGCCGGGCGCGACGCGTTCGACCTCGTCGAGCGGGAGCGCGCCCGCCGCCGGCTCGTCGCCGACGCCGTCTCTCAGGGCGACGATCTGGCCCGCGCCCTGGCGCTGGCGGCCGACGCGTTCGTCGTTCGCCGGGGGGAAGACCTCCGGACGATCATCGCGGGATACCCGTGGTTCTCGGACTGGGGGCGGGACACGATGATCGCGCTTCCGGGAGTCTGCCTATCGACCGGCCGGCACGAGGACGCCAAGAAGATCCTGCGTGCGTTCGCCAAGAGCGTTTCCCAGGGGATGCTCCCGAACCGGTTCCCCGATGCCGGGGAGACGCCCGAGTACAACACGGTCGACGCCACCCTCTGGTTCTTCGTCGCAGCGTGGCGGTACGTCGAGGCGACCGGGGACCTGGCGTTCACCCAGGGCGAGCTGCTGCCGGTCCTCCTCGACATCGTCGCCTGGCACGATCGCGGGACGCGTTTCGGCATCGAGGTGGACGCCGACGGCCTCCTCCGCGCGGGGGAGCCCGGGGTTCAGTTGACCTGGATGGACGCGAAGATCGGTGATTGGGTGGTCACGCCCCGCACGGGCAAGCCGGTGGAGATCCAGGCGCTCTGGTACAACGCGCTCTCGATCCTCTCCGAGATCACCCGGCGCTCCGGCCGCGAGGCGGACGCGGAGGCGTGGACCGGGCGCGCCGCGCGCGTCAAGAGCCGCTTTTCGGAGGTGTTCTGGAACGGCGCCGCCGGCTGTCTCTACGACGTCGTGGACGGGGAGGCGCGGGACGCATCCGTCCGCCCGAATCAGCTCTTCGCGCTGTCGCTCCCGTTCCCACTCCTCGCCAAGGACCAGGCGAAGAGCGTGCTGGCCGTGATCGAAGCGAAGCTGAGGACGCCGGTCGGGCTGCGCTCGCTGTCTCCCGACGATCCCGCCTACCGCGGGCGTTACGAGGGGGGGCCGGCGGAGCGGGATGCCGTGTACCACCAGGGCACCGTCTGGTCGTGGCTTCTCGGGCCGTACTGCGACGCCCTCGTCAAGAACGGCGGCGCCGCCGGCAAGACGAAGGCCCGGAAGGTGATCGAAGGGTTGGCTCCGCACCTTCTCGAGGCCGGGCTCGGGACGATCTCCGAGATCTTCGACGGCGACCCTCCGCATGCTCCGCGCGGCTGTTTCGCCCAAGCCTGGAGCGTGGGCGAAGCCCTGCGCGTGTACCGGGACGCGACGATCCCCGCCAAGAAAAGGCCTTACAAAGTCGTAACGCCGAAGACGCCATCGTCACCCCGCAAGACGCGAGGTCGCACCGCCGACGCGTGAAAGCCGGGGTGTCCCCTTTCTTGCAGAACACCGCATCGAAGGAGGGGCCCATGCGCACCATCGGTCGTTTCGCGGCGAGCCTCGCCGCCGTACTCGCGCTCGGCTCGGGCGCGGTCCGCGCGGGGGACGATCTCATCATCGCCCTCAAGTTCATCCCGACGTCGAAACCGGGACAGGTCCGAGCGGAGCTGAAGGACGGGCTGTCCGGAAAGGCGATCGCGCTGTTGATCGACGACGCCCGGGCCGTGAAGACCAAGGACATCGTCGGCGAGGGGACGGGGCGCGGGGACGACACCTTCCGCATCCGCTCCGCCGGCTACATGCCCTCCTACTTGAAGTCGGTTCTGACCGATCGCTTCAGCGCGTGGGGCGTTCTGTTCGACGACTCCTCCGATCTCGTCCTCCGCGTGCGCGCCACCCGCTACTACGTCCGCGAGACGCACCAGGCGTTCAACTCCGTGTTCCAGGGGGAAGTGCAGCTTCCCTGGACGCTCATGGATCGCGCCGGGCACGTCTTCGCGCAAGGGACGGCGCTGGGCACGGGAACGACCAAGGGGATGTGGCGAAATCCGGTGAACTGCGAGGAGGTCCTCGGGGACGCGCTGGAGCGCGCCACGGCGACGATCTTGAGCGACGCGACCCTGCAAGACGCGTGGCTCGCGGCGAAGCCCGAGCACGGGAACGCCGTCCTCGTGGCCGCGACCCCGATGCCGAAGGGAAGGGTGACGATGCTGACGGCCGACGGCCGCTACGTTCCCGCGCCTCGACCCCCCGCCCCGCCGAAGTCCCCCTCGCAGCTCTTGGGCGAGGTGAACAAGCTCCGCCGCCAGCAGCTCGGCACCGACGTCCTCGTCGCCTACGTCGCCAAGCAGCAGCTTTCGAGCGCCTTCACCGCAGACGATCTGGTCGCGTGGAAGAAGGCCGGCGTCCCCGACCCGGTCATGAAGGAGGCGGTCAAGCGCGCGCCGTAGCGGACGGGCGCTAGGGCAAGAACCGTCCGAGGTGCTCCCGCCAGAACGGCCAGTCGTGACCGAAGACGCCGTTCCACGTCTCCCCGTGGACGTTGAGCCCCTTGCCGGCGAGCATCTCGGCGAACCATCGGTTCCCGCCGACCAAGTGGTCGTACTCTCCGGTGGCGACGACGAAGCCGATGTGGCGCATGCGATCGACCTCCTCGGGCGGCAGGTTCGGGAAGTAGGAGACGGGGCAGTTGAAGTAGCAGTTGTCGTCCCAGTACGAACCCACGAAACGGTGGATGTCGTAGACCCCGGAGAACGCGATGACGCGTGAGACCATCTCCGGGTGGCGTCCGGCGAAGTTCATCGCGTGGTAGGCGCCGAAGGACGCTCCGAACGTGACCACGTCCCCGCGCCCCGCCTTCGCCTGAATGAGCGGGACGACCTCGTTGGCGAGGTAGGCATCGAACTGGACGTAGCGAAACGCCTTCCAGCCGGGATGCGCGCCCTCGTTGTACCAGTGCTCGGTGTCGATCGAGTCCACGGAGCAGATCTGGATCTCGCCGGCGTCGATCTTGGCGGCCAGGCTCGTGATCAGCCCGCCGTCCTCGTTCTGGCGCGGCCCGCCGGTCGAAGTCGGGAACATCAGGACGGGCCGGCCCCAATTCCCGTACCAGACCAGCTCCATCGGCCGTCCCAGGGACGGGCTCATCCAGTCGTGGACCTCGACGTGCATCGGACCTCCCGCGCGCCCGGTCGCCCTTACGGCGGAGCCCGGATTCGGCTAAAGTAGCGTGCCATTCTACGGAAGAGGTCCAATTTGCCCAAGACCGTCGGAATCCTGTACGGGCAGGAGAGGTCGTTTCCTCCTGCCCTGGTCGAAGCCATCAACCGCAAGTCGGAAGGACGCGTCGTCGCGGAGCCCGTCAAGATCGGACCGCTCCGCCAGGACGCGGCGGCGCGCTACGACGTCATCCTGGACCGCATCAGCCACGAGGTGCCGTTCTACCGCACCTACCTCAAGCAGGCCGTCGCCGCCGGCGTCCAGGTCGTCAACAACCCGTTCTGGTGGACGTGCGACGACAAGTTCTTCAACAACATCGTCGCGCAGTCGGTCGGCGTCGCCGTGCCGAAGACCGTCCTGCTCCCCCACAAGGAGCATCCGCCCAACACGAAGGCCGA
>JBGQLU010000009.1:0-44117 GCA_041500265.1 Acidobacteriota bacterium
CGCCCTCCGACTGCGGCCGTTTGGCGTCGATGAGCTTTCCCCCCCTCGCGGCCGCGGGGCTCGAAGCGGACGAGGTGGCATCCGCGTGGACCGGGGGATCGGTCGTCAAGCTGACCGGGGTCGAGGCGACCGAAGCGGCGTTCCGCCGACTCGCGCCGGGGCGCGCGCTCCTCCACCTCGCGACCCACGCCTTCCTGATGGAGGACGGGGCCTGCGCCGCCCCCGGCTTCGAGGGGAATCCGCTGCTGCTCTCCGGCATCGCCCTCGCGGGCGCGAACGCCCGGGGCGCGCCCGCGGCATCCGGCGCCGCGGAGGGCGGCCTCGACGACGGGATCTTGAGCGCCGACGAGATCGCCGGTCTGGACCTGAGCGCCGCGCACTGCGTCGTCCTGTCCGGCTGCGAGACCGCCGCCGGCAAGGTCCAGCTCGGCGAAGGGATCATCGGGCTGAGACGGGCGTTCGCGACCGCCGGCGCCCGCGCTCTCGTGATGAGCGTTTGGCAGGTGAAGGACGCGGCCACGCGCGCCTGGATGGATCGGTTCTACGAGCAGCTCGAGGCCGGAGGATCGATCGACGAAGCGGTGCGGGGGGCGAGCCTCGCGATCCTGGCGGGGCGCCGCGCGGCCGGACAGAGCACGCACCCGTTCTACTGGGGCTGCTTCCTTTCGAGCGGAGGCTGGACCGCGCCCGGCTCGCGCGCGGCCTCGAACGGCACGTCGAGCAGCGTTCCCCCCGATCCTGATCGCAGCACCAGCGCATGGGCCCCGGAGGCGAGCGCGGCCGCCGGAACGACGACCGCGATCGCCTCGGCCGGCGAGGCGAGAGCGCGGCGGATCTCCCCGGCCGTGGCGTCGCCCGACCACGACACGTCCCCGTTCGCTCCACGCACTTCGAACCGAAGCCGCTGATCGTCGGCGAGCGCCGCCGGGATGGCCGGCTCCACGAGAAGCACCGCGTAGGCCTGGCCGGATCCGATCGGCACCACGGCGGAACGCCCGGCCGTGGGCCCGCGCCACGCCTCCAATCGAACCGGCGTGACGGAAGCGCCCGCGTCCAGGGACCCGGAGCGCGGTGCCCGAATCCCGCCGAAGCCGAGGTACGCGGGGTACAAGAGAGCGGCGGCCAACGCCGAGGCGGCAAGGGCGGCGGCCCACGGAAGCGCGGTCGGACGCCGCCACCACGGAACGTCGATCTCGCCATACGCCGGAAAGAGCTCGGCGTCGGGAACGCCGGGGTCGAACGCCCCGGCTTCGGCGTGCAGCGTCGCCAGCGCGCGGTACGTGCGTAGACACGCCGAGCAATCCCGCGCGTGGGCGACGACGGCGGCCGCTTCGGCGCGGGACATCTCGCCGCAGGCGAGCCGCTCCCACGCCTCGTCGGCCGGGTGGCCGTGTGCGTCAGCCATGGATCCCTCGCTTTCGCAGCGCCGAGCGGAGGTCCTTGATCCCGCGCGCGACGAGGTTGCGCGCCTTCTGATACGGCCAGGCGTTCAGGCTCATGATCTCCTCGACGCTGAAACCCTCGAAATGCGCGCGGACCGCGCGCGATCGTTCGGTGGCCAGCGACGCCAGCCCCGCCTCGATCGCTTCGGCCGTTTCCTTGGATTCCATCACGCGCTCCGGGTCGGTGGGGGCGGGCAGGGCCGACGCATCCACGTCGTTCCGGCTCCGCTCCCAAGGCGGACTCGATTCCCTGCGGACGGCGCGCACGGTTTCCCGCACAGCCATCCGATAGATATAAGAGGCGGGCGAGACGACGTTTGGCTCACGGCGAAGGTGCTCCCAGAGGGCGACGTGCACCTTTTGGCGGACGTCGTCCTCGACGAGGGCGACCCGCCGGCCTCCCACGCGCCGGACGACGCTGGCGATCAGGTCCGCGTACTGCCGGATCAACTGGTCCGCGTCGGAATTCGGGGATCCTCCGCCGGCCATCACCCCTCCCTGCCGGCATTCTAGGTCCCAGCGCCCCGACCACCGTCGATCCCCGGCGATTCCGTGAGCAAACCCCCGCCGCGGCGCCTCCAACCGTTGCAGAGGATCAGAACGGTCCGAAAAGGAGACTGGGATGACCACCGAGATGGACAGCGCCATGAGCTACCGACGGCGGGTCGCAACGACGGCCGGCGCGCTCGTCCTGGGCCTCGTGTTCGCCGCGCGGCCTGCCGACGCGGCGCCTCCCGCCCCGTGCTGCGAGGTCACGGCGATCGATGCGCCGCACGGCATCGCCACGGCGAAGGTCACCGCGACCGGCAAGACCTTTCAGTTCCGCGCGGCCAGGCCCGAAACCTTTCGGGCGCTCAAGCTCGGCCAGCACGTCTACGCGAACCTGAAGACCGGCCAGGTCTCCCTCGACGGGGCTTCGGTCTGCTGCGAGATCGTCGCCACGCCCGTGGCCGCGGCCGGAGTGCTCTCGTCCGCTCCCGCGCCGTCGGCTCCGGCCCAGCCGTCGGCTTCGGCCGGGGCGTCCCCGATCCGTATCAGCGCTGCCGTCAAGGTGACGTCGGCGCCGATGCTGAGGGTGCTGTCACAGGGGAATCGCTGGAAGCTCGTCACGATTCCGGGCTCGTACGGCGGCCGCTCGTTCGACAACGAGGCGATCTATCAGATCCAGGGCCGAGACGGGCTGACCGAGGCGCCGATCAACGACAACGTACGGCAGGCGCTGCTCAAGGACGCCGCCGCTTCCGAAGGGAACGACACGGTCTACATCGTGCACAAGAGGAACTCCGAACGCGTGACCCGGGACCAGTTCGGCAACCTCACGCTCGCCGCGGCCACCGGCTCCTCCGCGCCGAGCGGCCCCTCCGGCTCGGTCGTGGGCGAAGGCGGGTCGGGGCTCGACTGTCACGATCCGTTCGGTTGGGGGAACGAGATCTCCGAGAGCGGGCTCGTCACGTTCGACATCGGGGGCGGACCCGTCAACATCGCGTTGAACGACGCCAACGTCCACGTTCCGAAGACGCCGACCTGGGCCCCCGACGTCAACATCAGCGGGACGCTGAGCGGGAAGTTCCCGCTTCGTGCCAACCTTCAGGGAAAGATCGCCGTCCGGGTGCTGGAACAGGCCTGCGTTCCGATCGCGGTCAAGCTCAAATACGTGCAGGTCGCGGGAACGCTCGACGTCCAGTCCTCGCTCGCGTTGGACGCCCACATCGGGCTGTCGAAGGAGCTTCGCTACGAGGTCGTCCGGCAACCGATCGGGGGCCTCATGTTCGCGATAGGCCCGATTCCCGTCTACCTGGGCTGCGCTCTGTACCTCGACGCGGTCTTGAATGCGACCGCCCCCAACCTCGTTCAGATCAAGTACGCCGCGAACGGCGAGGGGCATGGGTCGATCGATCTCACCTGCGACATGAATCACTGCGGGGGCCACCGGTCGTTCTACCACCACTGGCATGACGACGGCGGCGTCACGTTCGCCGCCCAGGGGGTGCGCGCCGTGATCCAGCCCGGCTTCGAGGGCGGAGTGGAGGCCTACGTGGACGATCCCTCGTTCGTCAACGCCCACTTCGGCGTCAAGCCGTACCTCTCCGCCGACGTCTGGGCTGCGACCGCCCAGCAGTGCCCCGCACCCAAGGGGTCCTCGGGGGTGGCCTCCGCAACGGCGTTGACCGCCGATCTCGACGGGGACCTCGACCTCGTGGCCGGAATCGATGCGTCCGGCATCGTCGACGGCGTGAAGAAGGACTTCACGGTCGACCACTGGAGCGAGCACCTGAAGTTCTTCGACTTCATCGGCTCGACGGCGCTCGAGCCGATCGTCCAGGTGCAGCCGCCGACCTACGCGGGCGCCAAGGAACAGCTGCAGGTCCGAATGCGGGAGTGCTATCCGTACAAGGACACGATCGAGTACGAGCTCGGCTTCGGCGACGGCACGGGGGACGCGTTCGGCTCGCTGGTCCCGCCGAACGCCTCGCCCAGCTCTCACACCTTCGCCGCGGCCGGGAACTTCGTCCTCAAGGCGCGGGCGCTCCACGACGCCCACGGGCGATCGTTCCCGACGACCTCCAGCACCGGCTCGATCACCGTCGAGCCGGCCCGGCCGATCACGCAGATCACGAAGCAAGGAGTGGTGAAGCCATGAGCCGCACGACCTGGATCGCAGCAGCCGCCCTTGCCGCGGGAACGTCGTTCGCCGCGCCGGCGACGACACCGGCCCATCCGGCGCGCCCGCAGCCGGTCCCCGCCGCCCCGCGTTCGGCCGCGCTCCAAAAGATGAAGGGGATCTGGGAGCCGGTGAACTACGGCGACGACATCGACCTGAGCTCCGTCTACTTCGTCACGCCCGACGTCGGCTGGGTGTCGGGGGCCAAGGGGACGATCCTCCACACGACGGACGGCGGCGCGCACTGGACCGCGCAAATGGGAGGGGATCCCGCCGCGGACGAGCGCGAGATCGTCATGCTCCGGTTCATCGACGAGACGCACGGTTGGGGGGTATGGAGAAACGGGCAGACGGCCCGCCTGCTCCGCACCACCGACGGAGAGAGGTGGGTCACGGTCGGCGCCATTCCGTATTACGTCACCGACTACGTGTTCACCTCTCCGGCGGAGGGGGTGGCGGTCGACGGCGGAAAGACTCTCGTGAAGACGGCGGACGGCGGCAAGACCTGGGCGCCGGCGGCGGAGTGTGCGGCGAAGGTGGAGGTGGACGGCCTCGCACGGAACGTCGAATGCGGTCTTCAGGCGTTGTCCTTCCCGACGAGCCGTACCGGATACGCGATCGGCGCCAAGGGCGCCGCCAAGGCCGCATTCCTCCTCAAGACCGACGACGGTGGCGCCACGTGGAGCACCTCGGTGTCCGGCACCGGCGTCGAGCCGGACGCCATCGCCTTCGTGAGCGAGACCCAAGGCTACTACCGGAACTCCACGACCGCCGCGCCGGAGCTGTTCAAGACGACCGATGGGGGCGCCACCTGGGCGGATACCGCCGGATCCCCCGGCGCCAGGCTCCGCTTCGCCGATCCCGAGGTGGGATGGGCGTTCAACTACAGGAAGTGGACCTTCACGACCGACGGAGGGATGCACTGGTCGTCCCGCGAGCTTGCGCTCCCCGCGGCCGTCGAGGAGTGGAGCTTTCCGCGCAGGGACCGCGCGTACGTCGTGGGCCCGCACGGGATGATCTACCGTTACCGCGTCGTCCCCGCGACCGAGCAGGTCGCCAAGGCGATCGAAGTTCCCGCGATGCCTGGGCTCGACCCCGGCTTGATGGACGCGACGACGCGGCTGGACGCGGAGATCGGCAAGCTGGACACCGATCTCGCGGCCTTCCAGGGCGCGGCGAGCGCGGACGCTGCGCCTCCCGCCGCCTTCGTCCAGGACGTGGGGGATGCCGAGTCGTCGGTCGCGTTCGCCGCCACGCAGGCGACCGTGGTGCTGACGCGGCAGCGGAACCTGAACCTTTTGGTGACGGCGCTCGAGGTGGCGGCCCAGCTCCCGCGAGAGCTCGATGGTTTGCGAGGGGAGTTGACCGCGCTGAAGAGCGTGCACGACGCGGCCGCCGCGGCCGCCGCGGCCGCCGCGTTGACCGCGATCAAGGAGCGCAGCGAGACCGTTCGCCAGCTCGTGCAACGCGTCTACCAAAAACAAGCGTCCGTCACGCAGCTCGCAAGCGCGGGGCAGTGACGTCATGAGCCGCACCCTCTGGATTGCAGCGCTCGCCGTCGGCGTGGGAACGACGTTCGCCGCGCCGTCGGCGCCGAAGATGAAGGGGATCTGGGAGCCGGTGAACTTCACCGAAGACATCGCAATGTACGACGCCTACTTCGTGACGCCCGACGTTGGTTGGGTGGCGGGCGCCAAGGGGACGATCGTCCACACCACCGACGGCGGTGCGCACTGGACCGCGCAGATGGGAGGGGATCCGCAATCGGACGAGTGGGCGGTCGGCATGCTCCGCTTCATCGACGAGAAGCACGGATTGGCCGTCTGGGACACGGGATCCGAACAACGCCTGCTCCGCACGACCGACGCCGAAAATTGGACCCAGATCGGCCGCGTACCCGCGCATATCACCGACTACGCCTTCCTATCGCCGACGACGGGCGTCGTGCTGAGCGGCGGGACCATCCTCCGGACAACCGACGCCGGCAAGACCTGGGCGCCGGCGGGGCAGTGCCAGGCCAAGGTGGAGGTCGACGGCCTTCCGCGAAGTCTCGACTGCGGTCTCCAGGCCTTGTCCTTCCCGACCGAGCGGATCGGCTACGCCATCGGTGCGAAGGGCGAGGCGAAGGTCGCGTTCCTCATGAAGACGGAGGACGGCGGCGCGACGTGGGCGACGTCCGTTTCCGGAAGCGGCGTCGAGCCCGACGCCGTCGCGTTCGTGAACCCGTCGCAGGGGTGGTACCGGAACAGGACCTCGCAGGCGCCGGAGATGTTCCGGACGACGGACGGCGGGGCCACCTGGTCGGAGTCCGCGGGCTCGCCGGGAGCGCGGGTCCGGTTCGCCGATCCCGAGGTCGGCTGGGCCTTCTACTACCGGAAGTGGACGTTCACCACCGACGGCGGCGCGCACTGGGCCTCGCGCGACCTGCCCCTTCCGGCGGCCGTCGAAGGGTTCAGCTTCCCGCGCAGGGATCGCGCGTACGCCGTCGGTCAGCACGGGATGATCTACCGCTACCGTGTCGTGCCCGCCACCGAGCAGGTCGCCAAGACGATCGAGGCGCCGGCGATGCCGGGCATGGATCCGGCTCTCTTGGAGACCGCGACGCGGCTGGACGCGCAGATCGGCAAGCTGGAGACCGATCTCGCGGCCGCTCCTTCGGGCCAACAGGATGGCGCCCCCGCCGCCGCGCTCCCCGCCGCCTTCGTCCAGGACGTGGGGGATGCCGAGTCGTCGGTCGCGTTCGCCGCCACGCAGGCGACCGTGGTGCTGACGCGGCAGCGGAACCTGAACCTTCTGGTGACGGCGCTCGAGGTGGCGGCCCAGCTCCCGCAGGAGCTCGACGGGCTCCGGGGCCAGCTCGCGGCATTGAAGAGCGTACACGACGCAGCCGCCGCGGCCGCGGCGCTGACCGCGATCAAGCAGCGCAGCGACACGCTCCGTCAGCTCGTGCGGCGCGTGTACCAACGGTGACGGAGCTCACCGGGCGGCCGTGATCGCGCTCTGCACGGCTTTCTCGAGCTTCTTGCCGCGCTCGCCGACGGCTCGGACCGAGCCGTCGGCGTCCACCACGACCGTGAACGGGATCTCCTTGACGCCGAAGGTGCGCACGAGCTCGGAGCTCCAGCTGCGGCCGTCCCGCAGCTGCCGCCCCGGCGTATTCTCCCGCGTCATCCAAGCGCGCAGCGCCGCCTCGTCGATCTCGTCGGCGCCGTCCATGTTGATCCCGAGAACGACGACACCGTCGCCGTAGCGCTCCGCGATCCTCTTGAGGGTAGGGAATTCCTCGACGCAGGGGCGGCACCAGGTGGCCCAGAAGTCGACGACCGCGACCTTCCCTCGAAGGGCGTCGCGGCCGATCGTCGTCCCGTCCAATCCCGGGCCCTCGAAATCGGGAACACCTCCGGCGCGCAGGGCGAGGGGGCCCAGCCGGTCGCGCAGGTCGTCGAGGACCGCCCGGTCCGCCGCGTGCGACGCGATGAACGCCCTGTAGCGCGACGAGGCGGCCTCCATCCGGCCGCCGTCCGCCTCCAGGCGGACGAGCCCTTCGACCGCGGTCGCGGCGAACGGTGACTCGGGGTCGCGCGACAGGACCTCGTCCAGGGACGACCGGATCGCTCCGGCCGCCGCCGGAGTGAGGGCGCCTTCGCCCTGACGCTCGGCGTTCGTCGCGAGGGCGCGGCAGACGAGCGCCCCGGAGCGCATAGGGGACTCGGGGAACCGCTCGAGGACGATGCTCGCGACATCGCGCAGGCGGCGGACCGCGTCGGCCGGGGGAATTTCCCAACGGAGGAGCGACGCGCCGGCGTACAGACCCATCAGGCGGTCGAGCGCCTCGGCCAGGTCGGCGGCCTCCGGTTTCTTCGCGATGTACTCTTCCAGGAACGCCGCGGTCGCTCGATCGATCGCCTTCCTCCAGAGCGCGACCAGTCGGGCCCCGAGCGCGGGAGCGATCCGATCGACCTTCCCGTTCAGGGCCGCGCGCTTGTCGATCGTCGCCGCGACGCTCTCCGGAACGCCTTGCGCGCGAAAGTCGCTCCATCCGGCGAAGCGCGATTCCTCCTCGACCAGCGCGGGAACCGCCTCCTGGAGCTGGAGAAACGCCATGCTCTTCCGGAGCCGGACCGCCGTCTCCGCGCGCTCGATCCGGGCAAGATCGAAGAAGCCTCGCGCGACGGCCGCGCGTAGGTGGCCGATCGCTTCCTTTTCGGCCCCTCGCGCGGCTTCCGACATCGCGAGCGCGACGTAAGGATCCGCGTTCGCCGGGGAGAGGGCGATCTGGGCGCGGAACGCCGCCTCGGCCTTCGCGGTCTCCCCCGCGCGAAGAAGGGCTTTCCCAGCCTCTCCGAGCGCAACGAACCGTTGGACGTCCTCGGTGGACAGATCGGGCATCATCCCGAACAAGGGAAGGAGGTCCCGGAATTCCCCGAGGAGCTTCGCGTCGTAGTCCTCTCCAGGTTTCAGCTGTGGCAGGCTCGACGAGCCGCACCCGGCGGGGCTTCAGCCTCCCTTGGCGTAGGAGGCACCGATCGACAGCACGGCAACGAGCGCGAGAAAAAGTGGTCGCATGGAGCGCCCTCCCGTTTGCTGCGGAGCAGTATACGCCCCCGGTCGGCGTTCCGGACGGCGCTCGGTCCGGGACAGCGTCTCAATGGTTGGTCCGCCGAGACCGGCGTATGATCTCCGCTTCACGGATATTCGGCAGAACGCCAAGACAACCGATCGAGAGGGGGGTCTCATCGATGCCCACAGGCGGATCATCCGAGCTTCGATTCGAGCCGCCGGGCCCCGGGTTCTGGGAGCTCGACCCCGTTCACTTTCCGCGCCCGGCGACGCGCTACTGGGTCGAGCTCCATCCCGCAGCGTTCAAGCGCGGCACCGGCGAGTTCGCCCGCTCCTACGGCATGTTGATCGACGGTCTCGAGATGGCTTACGTCAACGGGTTCGCCTACAAGATCGTGAGGCCGGCCGCGGAAGCCGAGATCCCCCGCCGCTTCGAACGCGCGGAGGAGGTTTACAAGAGGAAGTTCTGGCGAGAGCAACTTCGTGAGTGGAACGAGACCGTCAAGCCGGCCTCGATCAAGGCTCACCGGGAGCTGCAGTCGATCGATCCCGACGGGCTCTCCGACGACGCTCTCAGCACGCACCTGAAGCGTTGCCGCGATCACCACGCGGAGATGCTCTACCAGCACATGCGCTTCACCGCGGCGGCGATCGTCCCGGTTGGAGACTTCCTCGCCCACGTCGGAGACTGGACCGGTCTCCCGCCGGCCGAGTTGCTCGGCCTCATGCGCGGGACGTCGCCCACCTCGGCGGGGGCGTCCGCTGAGCTCGGACAGCTGATCGCCGCGATTCGGAAGGATCCACGCGCGCAGAAGCTGCTCGAATCGGACGAAGATCCCGGCCGCATGCTCGAGGAATTGCGCGAGCTCGACCGCGGCACCGGCGCCGCCGTCTCCGGCTACCTGGACCTCGTCGGCTACCGGCTTCTCGACGGCTTCGACATCTCGAACCCGTGCGCGCTCGAGTTGCCGGACGTGCTGCGCCGCGCCATTCGCGCCGCCGTTGCGGAAAAAGAGGCCGGCGCATCGGACGTCGAAGGCCGGATCGCCGGCGTGCGCGCGAAGGTGCCCGAACAGCAAAGGGCCGAATTCGACCAGCTGCTCGAGGAGGCCCGGCTGACCTACCCGATCCGGGACGAGCGCGGCGTGTTCAGCGACATCTGGGCCTCCGGGCTCATGCGACGGGCCGCGCTCGCCGGCGGTCGCCGCCTCGCCGCCAAGGGGCGGATCCACGACGCCGCCCACTTCGTCGACGCCAGCCTCGACGAGATGCGCTCGCTGCTGTCCGGCGCCGGTGAGCCGTCCGCGGACGAGCTCGCCAATCGCTTTGCCTACCGCGCGGCGCACAGCTCCAAGGAAGCCCCCGCGGCGCTCGGTCCGCCGCCGCCCCCTCCGCCCGACGCATCCGGCTTGCCGCCCGCCGCCGCGCGGATGATGCGCGCGACCGGCGTCGCGCTCAACGCCCTGTTCGGTAGCTCCCAGGCCAAGCATGAAAAGCACATGCTGCGCGGGCTGGCGGCGAGCCGCGGCGTCTACGAAGGGCCGGCGCGCCGCGTGTCCCACGCCTCGGAGTTCGACCGGATCATGCGGGGGGACGTCCTCGTCACCGAATCGACGACCGAAGCGTTCAACATCCTCCTGCCGTTGCTCGGCGCGATCGTGACGGACAGCGGCGGCCTGCTTTCCCACTCGGCGATCGTCGCGCGCGAGTACGGGATTCCCGGCGTCGTCGGGACGCGCGAGGCGACCGAACGCATCGCCGACGGGGCGAGGGTGCGTGTCGACGGCGATGCCGGCGAGGTCACGGTGCTGGGGTGAAGCGGATCGTCCCACTCGAGAAGGCGCTCGACGACACGGTCTTCGGCTCGAAGGCGGTCGGGCTCGGGCAGGCGATACGGGACGGCCTTCCGGTCCCGCCCGGAGTCGCGCTGTCCGGCGACATGGTCGAAGCGGTCGCCGCCGGGGAGCGGCCCTCGATCAAGGAGGTCGCCAAGTGGGTCGAACCGCTCGGTGGACCGTTCGCCGTTCGCTCGTCGGCCATGGACGAGGACGGCGCCTCGGCGAGCTTCGCGGGGCAACACCTGACGCTTCTCAACGTTCCGTCGGCGAATGAAGTGAGCCCCGCGCTCAGCAAGATCTGGTGGTCCGCGAACTCGGACTCGGCCATCACGTACCGGCAGAAGGTCGGCCTCTTCTCTCGCCCGAGCGTCGGCGTCGTCGTGCAACTGCTCCTCGATCCCGATACCGCGGGGGTCATGTTCACGCAGAACCCCGTCACCGGGGCCGATGAGCGGATGATCGAGGCGAGCTGGGGGCTCGGTGAGGCGGTCGTCGCGGGCATCGTGATTCCCGACCACTTCCGGGTCGACCGGGAGGGTAAGGTGCTCGAGCGGACGCCGGGGCTCAAGAAGGTCGCGGTCCGGAGAGTTCCGGGAGGCGGCACGATCGAGGACAAAGTCCCACCTGAGCTCGTCGAGCGACTTTGCCTCGACGACGACGCCCTCGACAAGCTGAACCGGCTCGCCGGCCGGTGCGAGCAGGTCTACGGGCCCGCCCGCGACGTCGAATGGGCGATCGCCGGCGGAACGCTCTACCTGCTTCAGTGCCGCGCGATCACGAAGGCCGGGCGCTAGGGAGGATCGATGCCGACGCGAGGCGCGCCCGTCAAGGTCCTGCAGCGTGTGCCGCTGTTCGCCGACCTGTCGAAGCAAGAGGTCCAGCAGATCGCCCGCCTGTTCAAGGAGCGCCGCTTCGCCGAAGGCGAGACCGTCATTCAGGAAGGCTCGGGCGGGGCCGCCTTCTTCGTGATCGAATCCGGTGAGGCCACGGTCTACATCCGCGGCAAGAAGCGTTCGACCTTGAAGGCGGACGACTTCTTCGGTGAAATCGCCCTGATCGACGAGGGCCCGCGCATGGCGACGATCACCGCCGCGAGCGAGCTCGTCTGTTACGGGCTCACCTTCTGGGACTTCCGGCCGCTGGTCGAGGCGAACGGCGTGATCGGCTGGAAGCTGCTGCAGCGGATGGCGAAGATGTTGCGCGACGCCCGGGAAGGGTAGCCTTCGTTGCGATGATCGCCTCCGGCACGTCGCTCCTCCAGTTCCGTCTCGCCGAGAAGATCGGTGTCGGCGGGATGGGCGAGGTGTGGAAAGCGACCGACACCACCCTCGGCCGCGACGTCGCGATCAAGATCCTTCCCGCGGAGTTCGCCTCCGACGCCGAGCGCCTCGCCCGCTTCGAGCGCGAGGCGAAGGTCCTGGCCTCGCTCAACCACCCCAACATCGCGGGCATCTACGGGCTGCACGAGGCCGGCGGCATCCGATTCCTCGCCATGGAACTGGTCCCCGGCGAGGATCTCGCCGAACGCCTGAAAGCGGGGGCGATTCCGTTTTCCGAGGCGATGGAGATCGCGGGGCAGATCGCCGAAGCGCTCGAAGCGGCGCACGATCAAGGGGTCGTTCACCGTGACCTCAAGCCGGCCAACGTGAAGATCACGCCGGAAGGGAAGGTCAAGGTCCTCGACTTCGGGCTCGCGAAGGCGCTCGAGTCCGCGACGACGTCGAGCCCGGGGCGCGGCCTCCCGATGTCGCCCACGATCACCTCGCTCGGAACCGTCGCCGGCATGATCCTCGGCACCGCGGCCTACATGAGTCCCGAACAGGCGCGCGGAAAGCCGGTGGACAAGCGCGCCGACGTCTGGGCCTTCGGTTGCATCGTCCTGGAGATGCTCTCGGGCGTGCGCCCGTTCGAAGGCGAGACGGTCTCCGACACGCTCGCGGCGGTGCTGGCGAAGGAGCCGGACTGGAGCAAGCTGCCGGCGAGCACGCCGGCGCGCGTGATCGACCTTCTGAAGCGCTGCCTCGAAAAGGACGTCAAGAAGCGCCTCCGCGACGTGCACGATCTGCGGATCGAATTGGCGGACACAGGAGGGCCGTCCCGTTCCTCGGGAGCGTCTCCCGCTCCAGCGGCATCTCAGAGAATTCGGTTGCTGTCCCCGATCCTTCTCGCCGTCGCGGTCGTTGCGATCGCGGTCGCCGCGTGGGCGCTCACGCGCTCCGCCCCTCCGGCCGCGCCGGCACGGTTGACGCGCCTTTCGATCTCGCGTCCGGAGAATCCCGGGAACTCGGGACCGGGGAGCTTCGCGATCGCTCCGGACGGGAGCGCGGTCGTGTTTGCGCTCGCCAAGGAGACGGGCGAGGGGTATCTCTGGATTCGCGATCTCGACGATCCCGCCGGCCGGATCATCCAGGGGACCGAGAACGCCGCGTTCCCGTTCTGGTCCCCGGACTCACGGCACATCGCGTTCTTCGCCGACGGGAAGCTCAAGCGGGTTCCCCGCTCGGGGGGCGCGGTCCAAAAGGTGTGCGACGCCGTCAATGGACGCGGCGGCGCGTGGTCTCCATCGGGCACGATCGTCTTCGCCCCGAACCCGTACAGCGCCCTCTTCAAGGTCAGCGCCGACGGAGGGGTTTCCGAGCCCGCCACGAAGCTCGCCGCGACCGGTGGCACCAATTCGCACAGGTTTCCGTGCTTCCTGCCTGACGGGAAGCACTTCATCTACGCCGTCTTGCCCGAGGTCCAGCCCAATCTGCTTCCGGTCTTCGTGGCGTCGCTCGATGACCCCGTCGGAAAGCCGCTCCTGACCAGCCGCACCGCGCCGCGTTACGCTCCTCCCGGGTATCTGATCTTCGCGCACGACCTGGCCGTGGTCGCGCAGAAGATCGATCTCACGACCCTGACGATGGTGGGCGAGGTCGCTCCGCTCGTGGATCGACCCGAGGTTGCGGGAGGTATCACCGGCCTGCCGAGCGTGGAGTGCGCCAAGGACGGCACGATCGTCTACGACGAGATCGATCGCCGCCCCACGGACCTTGTCGCCGTCTCCAGGGACGGCCGCCCGATCAAGACGATCCTCCGCCATCCCGGAGCCGCGGGAGCCCCGGTGATGTCGCACCGCGGTGACCGGCTGGCGATGATCGACTACAGCGGCGGGGGAAGCGCGCTCTGGATCGTCGATCTGGCGGCGGGAACCGAAGGGCGGGTCACCCCGCCGGACCAGCCGTTCTTCGGGAGCGCTTGGTCGCCGGACGACACGAGGCTCCTCTCGAGCTCCACGGACGCCGCGAAACGCGTCGTCGTGTCGGTCGATGCGAGGAGCGGGACGCAGCGCATCTTGTACACGGTCGACGGCTGGCAAGTGCCCACCTCGATCGCCCCCGACGGCACGATTCTCCTGGACACGCTGGTCTCGGGCCGGCTGAACGACATCGTCTACCTGCCGCGCGGCGAAGGCTCCGAAACCCGCGCGTATCTGGAGACCCCCACGAACGAGGGCTTTGCGGCGATTTCGCCCGACGGGCGGGTCGTCGCCTACGCGAGCGACACCTCCGGGCGGTTGGAGCTCTACGTCGACACGTTCCCGCAGCACAGCGGGGCGCGGCGCGTGTCGACGGGCGGTGGGACCGCGGCGACATGGCGCGCCGACGGCCGCGAGCTGTACTTCGGTTCCGGGCTGACGGTGATGGCCTGCGACGTCAAGACGTCGCCGTCGATCGAGGTGGGTAAGCCGCACGCGCTGTTCGAGACCCCGAAGGATCTTCGGAGCATCGCGCCGGCGCCCGACGGGAACACGTTCTACCTGCTTCTGGCGGTCGGCGAGGCCCCGTCGTCCCTGACCCTCGTGCAGAATTGGACCGCGCAGCTGGGAAAGCACGACTGAGGCTCGCCCCCCGCTCCCATCGCACGATCATGCGATTGCGTCGCGTAGTACGCCACGGTATCTCCTGCGCCGTCCGCATCACGGGAGGTCACCGTGGCTCTGTACCACCGGCTTCGCACCCTTCTCTGTACCGCCGTCGCGCTGACGCTGGCCCTGCCCGTCGCTTCGTTCGCGCAGGGTCCTCCCGATCGCGACACGAAGGAAATCAACAGCTACGTGCTGACCGAAAAGGCGCTCGCGAAGTACACGGTGGCCACGCATGCTCTGGGTGCGACCGCGAAGCGCTTGTCCGGCAACCGCGATGACGACGACGAGGGCGCGCAATCGCTCGATGCGACGGTCGCGCGAATCGACGCGATTCCGGAGGCCAAGGCGGCCATCCAATCGGCCGGTATGACGACGCGCGAATATGTCGTCTTCAGCTTTTCGTTGTTCCAGAGCGGGATGGCGGCCTGGGGGCTCAGCCAGCCCGGCGGCAAGTTGCCGCCCGGCGTCTCGATGGCCAACGTCGAGTTCTATCGGGCGCATGAAGCGGAGATCAAGAAACTCGGGAAGCCGATGGGGACCGAGGATCGCGGCACGGCCGAACCCGAGGGTGAAACGGGAGACTGATCGCTACGGCGCGGTGGACTTCGCCTCGAGACCTGCGCCCCATACCCCGCGGCGAGGGGAATGGCCTCCATTCCGGATAGAATGACGCCCTAGAAGGTTTGCCGATGGGCGACGGGTCGTGCTCCGCTTCGCGGGTCACCGCGCCCCGCCGAACCGAGGGAAGAACGCGGCGGCCTCGACGCGGAGAAAGCGAGCGAATCGGACATGTGTCGCTTCGTCGCCTACCAAGGGCATCCCGTCCTGCTGGCCGATCTCCTCTACCGGCCCCGCCATTCGCTCGTGGCCCAGAGCACGACGTCCGAGGAGATGTCGCAGACCTTCAACGGGGACGGATTCGGCGTGGGTTGGTACTCGCCCGAGATCGACGCCGAACCCTGTGTCGTGAAGGCCGCGGTCCCCGCGTGGTCGAGCGAGAACGGGAGGAGCCTGTCGACCAAGATCCGTTCCGGCCTCGTGTTCGCGCACGTCCGCGCGGCGTCGCCCGGCTTGGCCGTCCAGCACTCGAACTGCCATCCGTTCTCCCGCGGGCCGTATCTGTTCATGCACAACGGCTCCGTCGGTCACTTCGCGATGCTGCGCCGGCGCCTGCAGCAGGGCCTCTCCGATCGGGCCTTCGAGGCGATCCAGGGCACGACCGACTCGGAGCACGCGTTCGCCGTGTTTCTCGATCTCGTCGGAGCCTCCGAGGCGCCGCGCCCGCCCGACGCGTTGCGCGCGGCCCTCGTCGGTACGATCGCGCGGCTCTCGGAGCTTGCGCGTGCCGCCGGCCCCACGGTGGCCCACCACCTCAACTTCGCCGTGACCGACGGGGTCACGACCGTCGTCAGCCGTTACGCCGCGGGGGCGAAATCACCGGCCTCCCTCCATTACTCGGCGGGATCGCGCTACATGGTCGACGGTGAGGACGGCGACATGCTCGACGCCGGTTCGGGCGCGGCCGGCGCGGTGATGGTCGCCTCGGAGCCCCTCACGCGGCGGCCGGAGGACTGGACGACCGTGCCGGAGAACCACACGCTGATGGTCGATTCCGGCCTTCGCGTGAGACTCGACCCGATCGTGATCTGATGCCGGAACCCAGGCGGATGCAGTACTCTCCGCGAACGCCAGGAGGGTTGGCATGAATACCGAATCCCGCGACGTCACCCGCATCGTCCTCATGGTCCTGTTCATCCTCGGGCTCCTCATCTCGTCGTTCCGCATCCTCACGCCGTTCCTGCTCGCGGGCGTTTGGGCGTCCACGATCGCGATCGCCACGTGGCCGCTCCTCCTCAAGGTCGAGGCCTGGCTGGGGAAGCGACGAGGCGCCGCCGTCGCCGTGATGCTCGTCGTGATGCTGCTCGCCTTCGTGCTGCCGTTGGGCCTCGCGATCGATTCCATCGTGACTCACAGGGAGACGATCTCCGGCTGGCTCACCTCGCTTCCCGACATGACGCT
The DNA here is from genome assembly GCA_041500265.1 of Acidobacteriota bacterium. Lineage (GTDB taxonomy): Bacteria > Acidobacteriota > Polarisedimenticolia > Polarisedimenticolales > DASRJG01 > DASRJG01. The sequence goes on from JBGQLU010000009.1 coordinate 16,429, forward strand.
GCCGGCCGCCCCGGCGTGGATCCAGAAGATTCCGGCGGTGGGCGCGAAGATCGCCGCGGCGTGGGACGATATCGCCGCCGCGGGGACCAAGACGATCTTCGTCCGCCTGTCGCCGCACACGAAGGACGCGTTCGCCTGGGTGATGAGCCGGGCCGGAGGCCTCGGCGCCGCCTTCATCCAGTTCTTCCTGACCGTTCTGATTTCGGGCATCCTCTACGCCAAGGGAGAGACCGTCGCCGCGGGAGTCATCCGGTTCGGACGGCGGCTCGGCGGCGACCGCGGCGAGCACGTCGTCCGCTTGGCCGGTCAGTCGGTTCGCGCCGTGGCCCTCGGCGTCATCGTCACCGCCCTCGTTCAGTCGGTCCTCGCCGGCATCGGCCTCGCGGTCGCCGGAATTCCGTTCGCGACCATGTTGACCGCCCTGGTCTTCGTTCTCTGCATCGCGCAGCTCGGACCCTTCCTCGTGATGATCCCGGCGTCGATCTGGCTCTACGCCCAAGGCAGCCACGTGTCGGGCATCGTGCTGCTCGTCTGGTCGATCGCCGTGGGTATGATCGACAACTTCCTCCGTCCCGTGCTCATCAAGCGCGGCGCGGATCTCCCCATCCTGCTGATCTTCGCCGGCGTCATCGGCGGGCTGCTGAGCTTCGGCGTCATCGGCCTGTTCGTGGGGCCGGTCGTGCTGGCCGTCGCGTACACGCTGCTCGGACAGTGGGTCGCGAACGAGTGAGGGGAGCGGAGCGTCCACTCCGCCGCCGAATGTCCTAGAATCACCAGCCGGCTCTCATGAAGGAGGACGTGCCATCGAACAGATAGACCGGCAGATCGCGAAAGCCAACATCGACAAGTCCGACGCCAAGTGGAGGACGAAGCTGCCCCGGCCCGAGCAGGCCCCGTTCGACCCGAAGCGCAAGTACTACGCGCGAATGGAGACGAACAAGGGGCCGGTCAAGATCGAGCTCCTCGCCGAGGTCGCGCCGATGCACGTCACGAGCTTCATCTACCTCGCCCGCATGGGCTTTTACGACGGGCTCGCGTTCCACCGGGTCATCACGGGGTTCATGGCGCAGGGGGGCTGTCCCCTCGGCACGGGGACCGGCGGGCCGGGCTACCAGTACGGAGGCGAGTTCTCGCCGTCGGTGAAGCACAGCACGCCCGGACTCCTCTCGATGGCCAACGCCGGTCCGAACACGGACGGCAGCCAGTTCTTCTTGACCTTCGTCCCGACACCCTGGCTCGACGGGAAGCACAGCATCTTCGGCAAGACCGTCGAGGGGTTCGATACGCTCAAGAAGCTCGAGGCCGTCGGATCGGAAAGCGGCAGGACGTCCGAGCCGATCAAGATCGAGAAGGTCGAAATCGACGTCGCGTGAGACGCGGGGGAGGGCTCTGCGGGTAGCCCGTGCCGGTCGAGCCACCGGAGGGCGAGATTCGCCGCACGGCCGTAGCTCGCCGTTCCTCCCGCGACACCGTGGGCCTGGAGGAACCGGCTGTACCCCCTCCAGATCAGTCCGATCTCGCGCCCCGGCGGGTGGGCGCGGCGGAACTCGGCGATCGCTGCGAGGTCGCGCTTCACCCCGTCGGACCGGTCTTTCGGCTTGCCGTCCACGTAGAGCCAGAGCGCGAGCCATGCCGAGTACCGCACCTCGGGGCGCGCCGAGCGCCAGCAGGTGAGGAACGCGACGAAGCTCGCGGCATCCTCGCTCGCGAATCCCGAGAGATGAGCGCGCTCATGCGCGATCGTGAACGGCAGATCGCCCGGCGGCGTCGGCCGCACGACGTTAGGCTCGCCGGTGAACGGGCCGTAGAAGCCGGCCACCCTCCACCGGAGGAGGAGCGGGCTCGTGAGCGGCCGTTTCACGCGGCCCGCATCGACGGGCGGCAGGCCGGCTTCGCGGAGCGCCTCGGCCTGGATGGCCCGGAGGTCGTCGTCGAGGTTCCGGTCGCTCTCGGTCCCGGCGACAACACCGGCGTCGTCCTCCCGCACGGCGCGGCGCACCGCGTCGAGCCGCTCGCCGATGCGGGCGACGAGCGGTTGCGCCGCCTCCTTCGAGATCGGAGGGGCGAGCCCGAAAGCCGTCGCGGGAAAAGGCCGCGCGTAGTTGAATCCCCAGAGAACGACGAACGCCGTCCAAACGAGCGCCGCGCGCGCCGCGAAGCCGAGCAGGCCGGCGGCGAGGCTCCTCGGCCACGGCGCGAGCGAGCGTCGCATCCTCTTGGTGAAGGTCGGAGCGGCCCCGACGAGCGACAGCACGACCACGGCGGACGTGATGTCGGACAGGCTGAACGGGAGGAGTCCTGAGACCGATGCGAGGGCGCGTCCGATCCACGGATAGACGAGGCGTCCGTACAGCGCATCGGTCGCCACGGGATGGCGTCTCGCGAGGACGAAGAGCGCGAGCGCCGCGATCCCGACGACGATCCGCGTCTTCCCGGGGAGCGGGCGCGGCGCGCCGTGCGCTCCCGTCTCGTCGAGGGTCGTCCGCAGATCGTGCCTTCCCGCCGCCTATTGCTTAGCCTGGAAGGACCCCTTGTGGTGCGGGCCGGTGAACGACTCGTCGCTCCATGTCCCGGAATACGCCATTCGCCCCGCCGGTCCGCCGCCGAAGGTGAGTACCCCGCCGAGGAAGCACCCCCAGTCGGCCGAGCCGGGGTAGAGCGACATGAACAGCTGCCCGTCTCGGAACTCTCCCGCGAGGTTGCCGCGCCCCTGCTGCCAGCCGACCAGATTGGGGTCGACGAGAGCGTGAAGGCTCCACGTCCCGGTGACGGGGGCGCTCCCCGGCCCCACGGTGGGGTCCGAAATGTCGAGCAGGATCCAGCCCGTCACCACCACCCGGCCGGATTCGTCGAAGGCGGTGTAGCTCATGGCGCCGGCGGGAGGGGTTCCCGTCGAAAGCGTGCCGCTCGAACTGTGACAGGCGGCCGAGCCGACGAGCACGACGGTCGAAAGAAGGAGCGCGCTCGCTTTCATGGCGTCCTCCGTCATGTGACACCGCTACTGTAGGACTTTGCCGCCGGTCTGTCACACGCGGGTGCCGCGGGGTGCTGAGACCGCCCCGCAGCACCCGCCACGGGCACGTTCCGGTCAGAATGGCGCCAGTTCGACGATCACCGAAGTGCTGTCGTGGGTGGTCCGCGGCGGATTCCCGGTCGCGAGCACCCGCAGGCCGTCGCCGGAGATCGCGGAGGCCTGGAAGTAGTCCGCGTCGGCCTGGCCCTGCGCGGCCATGAGATCGGTGATCAGCACCAGGCCGGTCCGCTGGCTCCAGAGAAAGCCGAACGACCGGGGGAATCCGTTCGACACGACGCTCGCCTGAAGGCCGCCGACGACCACCGAGCCGTCGTCCGAAAGATCGAGCGCTTCGCTCCGGTCGTAGGCCGGCTCGTCCAGTTCGGGGATGACGGTGAAGCCGCCGCTCTGCGTCCAGACGAACGGCGCCCAATTGTCGCCGGAGGCGAGCGTGCCGGCGGCGGCGGTCGCCGCGGGGTTGATCGCGTGGATCGCGACGATCGTCGTGCCGTCGGGCGGGGGGAAGACCGACGCGCTCCCGTCGGCCGCCCAGCGCACGAGGACCTGGCGCCCTCCGTCATTCGCCCAGCCGATCGAGGCGCTCCCGTCGGCCGCTTCGTGCAGCGCGGCGCTCGACGCGCCGACCGCCTGCATCGGGCTCGGGGATCCGTTGACCCACTTCGCCGCCACGAGCGCGTCGGGGCTCGGTCCCGAGTCGCCGACGATGACGCTTCCGTCGCGGCTCAGGTCGAAGGCGTCCGACCACGTTGTGTGCGGCGCGAGCAGGTCGAGCGTGAGGCGCAAGCCCTTCTTCGTGCGAGTCGCGATCCAGCGGGCGGCCTTCGAAGGGGTCGTCACGCTGTCGAAGACCGTGCCGGCCGAGATCGATCCGTCGTCGGAGACCGCCGCGGCGCCGCCGCTGCATACGCCGAGAGGAACGCCGCCGACCGGGTCGCGCTGGCTCGTGCAGGATGTCGGAAGGTAGTTGAACCTCTCCTGCGGCGTCCAAAGGAACGGCAGCGCGCGGCGCTGCTCGCGCAGAACGTCCCCGCCGACGACCGTGCGGTTCGGTGCGACCGCCCGCGGGAAGACGAAGTTCGGCTCGAGGAAGATCGATGACGTCACCGCGAAAACCGCCGAGCCGCCCGTCGGCTCCCAGAGGAATCCGATCCGCGTTTCATTGGAGAAGATCCCGGTCCCGAGCGGGTCCCACTTCGTGTTTCCTGCGACGAGGTTTCCCGCGTCGAGGTTTGCGGCGCCCGTACCGGGCCCCCCCATCGCTTTCGTCCCGTCGATCAGGGTGACCGCGGTCACCGTGGGTGTGACCCCCTGGGCGAACACCGGCCCAGCGACGGAAAAAACAGCAGAAATCAAAGGAATCCAGACAGACGACCCGGGTAGACGGCTCATGGTAACGGTCCTCCTCGACCCCCAGCGAGAGGGTACGAGGAGGTCTAAAATTCGACCAGTTCTTATAGAGAATTAAGGAGACGGTGCCGCGGTCCAGCGGCGTGGTGTCCCCCGGCCGATGGTATCGGTCGAGCCCCAAAGAGCGATGGGGATACGCCCTAGTCGCCCTTCGTCCCCCCACCTGTCTGTCTGAGCCCCTCGATCCAGGTCAGCGCTTCGACCAGATCGCGGAGCATCTCGTCGCGGCCTCCGCTGAAGCCGTGGTTGCTGGCCTTGACCTGATACAAGCGGCGCGTCGGCGTGTCCGGCCCGAAGAGGCGGCGGGCCTCCTCGCCGGGGACGTAGCTGTCCCCGTTCGACTGGATGACCGCGATGGGAATCGCGCCGAACAGGTCGATGGCGGGATAGGTCTGGATCCGGCCCTTGGCGTCCACCTGCACGGCGGGCGGTCGAATCGCGGCGTCCGGAGCCTGGAGATTATCGGTCTCGCGGGTCAGCGCCAATGCCACCGCGCCGGCCACGTTATGCTGCAGCGACTTCACACCGCCCGTGAACACCACCAAGTTCGCACCCCTCGAAAATCCGGTCACGATCACGGGGGTCGCCTCGGGAAGGCGGAGCGCGCGTCTCGATTGCACGATGATCGTGTCGACGGCGGCAGCGGCGTCGGCGATCGCCGTCAGGTGACCGGAGCGCTTGGAGACCTTCACCATCTCGCGGGCATCGAACGCCGCGATATAGAACCCCTGCTCGGCCATCTTCTGGACGATCGCGCCCGCCGCGCCCATCCAGCCCGCGTCACCGGTCGCGTAGACGATCAAGTAGACCGGCGACCGCGGGTGAGCCGGCGTCACGCAGGTGAGACTCAGCGTCGCGCCGGCGAGCGTGACCTCGCCCTGACGCTCCTCGAACAGCGCAGGCTTGGATGTCAGGTGGCCGGCGTAGGCGGGCAGTCCGGCGATACACAGAAGTGCGAGCAGGGCGATACGCATCCGGTCCCCCTACGGGAGGGTCGTCGTCCGGGCCAGGGGCGATTATCCGCTATTTCGCGGCCTGGGAGTGGGCCTCGACGAACCAGAGCCACTTGTCGATTCCGCGCGAAATCTCGGTGAACAGATCCGCCGTGTCGGCATCTCCCAGGTCGGTGGCCTCTTGGATCGTGTTACGAGCGTCGTGTCCGAACGTGGAGAGGGCCAGGACGACCGCATCGACGTGGGCGAGGCCGTCGGAAATCGTGAGCGGATACTCCTCGAGCCGCGAGCGACGCGCGGCGACACGCGCCGTGCCCTCGGCGATCCCGCCCAGCTGCACGATGCGTTCGGCAATCATGTCCGCGTACGATTCCACCGCTTCGTCCACCCGGTCGAAGAGCTCGTGCAGGCCGATGAAGCTCGGGCTCTTCACGTTCCAGTGGGCCTGCTTCATCTGCGTCTGCAGATCCACGATGGACGCCAGACGCTGGTTCATCAACGCGTTCAGCTCCGTCTGGCGCTCGAGCGGGACGTCCTTTCTGGTTTCATGCATCTAGGTGGCCTCCCCCTGCGCGGTGAGCGAATCCTTCATCAGTCGACCCCTTTCCCGGATGGCTTGCCGAGCACATCGGCGCCACAATGGCCTTACGAGGTGAACGTGGAGCCGTTTTCGCTGAGCTGCCCCTACTGCGGCCAGTCCGTCGATCTGGACATCGACGAGAGCGGCGGAAGCCGGCAGGCCTTCGTGCAGGACTGTCCGGTGTGTTGTCGGCCGTGGCAGGTCCAGGTCGTCCGGAATCGGGACGGAGGCTGGAACGCCACACTGAGGACCACGGACGAGTAGCGAACCCACACGGCGGAAGAACCTCTAGCCCGTCCGGCCGCCCAGCAGACGGTCGAAGAACGAGCGATACCGCTGCAGCAAGAGTCTCAGATCCTCTGTGGAGACCTCCTGCTTGCGAGCCCACTGCTCCTCGAGCTTCGATCTTTCCTGCGCGAAGACCTCCGCGAGCCGCTTCATCACCTCGGCCACGAGGCCGTCCGCGTCCTTGACCGAGCGGCTCGGTTCGTCCACGAACCCCGTCTGAATCGAGTTCCACCGCGCGCGAAATTCGTCGGCGTTTTCGGCGACCATCAGTGGGATCCCGGGCTGGCCCTCGACGTGAGGCTCCTTGGCCGGAAGATCGATCGTCGCGATCCGTGCCGTCCCGGACGATGGTTCCTCTCTCTTTTCGATCATCGACGCACCTCGACTCCTCGTGCTTCGGACGTGTCCAGCAGATCCTCGAAGAGGGCCCGGTAATGGACCGTGGCCCGCCTGAGATCCTCGGTATTCGCCGATCCGTTCTGGTTGGCGAGCGCGAGGTCGCGCGCTTCCCTGTAGTGCCGCACGAAGCGGGGATGGTCCACGGAAATGTCCGCGGCTCGTTGATCGAAATCGCCCACGGGGTAACCTCGAGCTCGCATGACTTCCTCGACGAGGTTCTCGGCGGCCGAAACCGCGCCGCCGGGACTGTCCACGAACGAAGCCTGTGTCGAGCGCCACCGCTCGGCGAAGCGATCATGGTCTCCGGGCGACAGCGGGTGGATATCGAGTGCCTTCACCCGCTCGGTTCGCGAACCGAGCTCCGACTCCCCGCGCCGCCGGCTGCCGGAGGTCTTAACCGCGCGGTCGTATTCGGTGCCGAATCGACTCTTCAGACCGTCCGTCCGCTTCTTCCCGACGACGAACCACACCACGGCGGCCCCGATCACGAACAAGACACCGACGAGAACGACGATCATCCATGTTTCCATGGCACCACTCCTTGTGCGCGGCCAGGACCCGCGAGACCGTAACCGACCCGAATCCCTACGACTTACGGGTTCGGGTCTGATCTCTTGCGGGCAGCGTATTCGGCCGTATGGGGCCCTGCGATGGGGTGAAACCCTACCGTGGCGGGTCGGGGGCCGACTTCCAGAACCCGGGCCTGACGCGGAGCGTATGATCCGAAATGTCACAGCGCCTGGCCGTCGTGATCGTGTCCGGGATCGCCGTCCTGAACGGCCCGGCCGTCGCGAGCCCCGAGCTCGCCCTTGAATACGCGAGGGAGGTTTTCGCCGCATCGGCGCGCGCCTACCGGCGAACGGCCGCCCTCGAGGACAAGCTCACCTACGTCGTCGAGGCTCCCGGCGCGGAGAAGGAGACGAAGACCTACGAGTATGGATTCGGTCCCGGCGGGACCGAGTTCGTACGCAACCCCCTCCTCGCGGCGGTCGCCAAGGGCGAGACGGTCTACTTGACCCAGAGCGACGTCGCCGACAAGTACGTCGCGGCGCCGCGTTCCGGCGACTTCGGCGCGGCGATCGATCGTCTCGTCGGCGACGGCTCGCTGTTCGAGCCGCCGCCGCTCGCGATGCACGCGGGAAAGAGCCTCGACGCCTGCGTGGACGGCCTGCGCTTCAAGGTCCTCGCCCCCCCTCGAGATCTCGGGATCGCGCAGGATCACGGACGGTTCGGGACGGACCGTGGACGCGATCGATTTCGTCGCGGCCAACGGGCGCGTCACGCTGACCATCGACGCCCGCACGCACTTCTTCACCGCGATCTCCTTCGAGGTCCGGCCCGAAGGGGCGCCGGAGGGAATGGTCGTTCGCATCGCCGGTACGTTTTCGCCGCGAGTCGTGCCCGCTTCGGCCTCGAGGATCGAGTTCGCCCCCGGCTTGCGGGTCGCGGTGCCTCGCCTTGCCGATCTCGGATCGACTCGCCTCGTCTCCGGCTCGCCCGCGCCCGGCTTCGCCCTCCGGACGCTCGACGGCGATCTGAAGTCACCGGAAGACGCGCACGGATCGGTGCTCGTTCTCGATTTCTGGGCGACGTGGTGCATCCCGTGCTGGGCCACGCTGAAGGAAACCCAGGCGCTGGCGGACTGGGCGGCCGCCGGCCACCGGCCGGTCGTCGTCTGGACGATCGATTCCCTCGAAGACCTTCTCGACCTCGACGCGCGCATCGGGCGCCTGCGCGAGTTCCTCCGCTCGCAGAAGCTTACGCTGCCAGTTCTCGTGGACGTCGAGAATGCGGCGTTCGGCGCCTACGGAAGTCCGGGCCTCCCCAGCCTGGTCGTCGTCGCTCCCGATGGGACGATCCTGAGACACCACCAAGGACGGTTTCCCGACATGCAGGAGACGCTGCGGCGGGAGATCACCGAGGCCTCGGCGCCCGCGTCAACGCCGCGCTGACGCCTCGGTCACGATCGCGAAGGGGGCCGCGAGCAGAGCCTTGTCCCCGTTGTCGGACGTTGCCGCGAACACGATCGTTCGAGAAACCGGGTCGATTGTCCGCACCTCGTCGAGCGTGTACATCGTCTCGTGGGGCCACGTCCCGACCTTGAACGGGTGAAGATTGAAGGATGACTTCGTAGGCGTGCTCAAAGTCGCGCGCTTCAGGAACATCACATCGTGCCAGCCGTGTCCCGGGGGATCTTCGAACCCGCCGAGGAGAACGTTGCCGTCGACGCAAAACGCGGTAAGGACACGATCGATCGCGCCCGCGCGCGCGTGCCACACACCCTTGAACTCGAGGGTCGCGCCGTCCTCGGACCACTGAAGGAAATCGGGGGCCGCCGCGATGCACCGCTCCAGCGTCGCGCGGTCGAGCGGTGCGCTCCTCGCGATCGAATCGGCTTCCATCTCGGTGACGACGCTCAGGTCGCCGATCTTGAGCGGGATTCCGTCCAAGACAGGGTGCCGGGAATGCTCGAAGGGCACGCTGTCTTGGTAGAACCCCGGTACGCTCGAGTCCCCAGCGAGGGCGGGGGAGTAAGATCCGGCGAGGGTTGTGATCGTCACGAGGACCGCAGTCTTGACGAGCATGGTCTTCCTCCGTTCGTCGGTGCTCGAGGGAGCTTACACCTGTTCCCTAGTCCGGGCCACGCAACAGCACGACCTTCCCCTCGACGCCCCCCGCTTCGAGAAGGCGCTCCCCCTCGCGCCCGGCGAGCAGGGGAAGCCGCGCCGCGATTCGCGGCCGGACCTTCCCCGCGGCGAGAAGCTCGAAGAGCTTCGGGAGGTCCTCCTTGAACGGGCGCTTGTCCCTGCGATAGAGCACGGTGATGCCGTAGAACGTCCCGCGGCGGGAGGCGAGCCGCGATCCGATGAAGAGCGAGAGGAGCCCCCGCGGTCCGTCGAGCCTGCCGCGTGCGGCCAGGAGTCCGTAGCCGATCACGAGCCCGCCCCGGCGGGTCGCGCGAATGCATTCGCCGGTCTTCCGCCCGCCGAGGCCGTCGAACGCGACGTCCACCCCGTCCGGCACGACCTCGTGGACGGCATCATCGAGCGGTCGCGCCCGCGATTCGATCGGCTCGCCGCCGAGACTTCGGATGAGGTCGAAGTGCCTGTTCGATGCGGCTCCGAGCGCGCGGACGCCGCGAGCTCGCAGGAGCTCGAGGAGCGCGGTGCCGACGCCGCCGTTCGCGCCGGTGACGAGCGCCGTCTGGCCGGGCCGCATCGCGCCCGTGCGGTGGATCATCTGGTACGCGGTCACGTAGTTGAGGATCAGCGCGACGACGTCCGCGTCGCCGAGCCCCTCGGGCACGGGGACGAACTCCTCGGCGGCCCGCGTGAAGGACTCCGCCCAGGCTCCGTACACGGTCAGCGCGCAGACTCGCTGCCCGAGGACGAAGCCCGTGACCCCTTCGCCGATCGCATCGACATCGCCGACGACCTCGTACCCCTCGACGAACGGGAACGGCGGGCGAAACGGGTAGGAGCCCGTTCGTTTCGTGATGTCGGTGAAGCCGACCCCGCTCGCGCGCACGCGAATGCGGAGCTCGCCCTGTTTCGGCGCCTCGAGCGGCAGCTCGATCTCCTGGAGCTGGTCGAGCCCGCCCTTTCCCAGCAGCTGAACGGCGCGGTAGGTCGTCATGGCGGAGGTACGAGCCATCGTACCCCGAGCCCCAGTCCGACGCCGTAGAACAAGTGGCTGGCCAAGCTGCTCGCGAAGAGGTGAGTACCCGCCGGCCCGCCTAGACCGAAGAACCCGTACCCCATCGCGGGAAACATCACCATCCACGGAAGGACGTTCGTGCAGAGACCGTAGCCGAGCGCGACGCCGGCCGATCGAACGGGCGCGCCGATGCGGGAGGCGAGCCACACATAGAAGCTCGCCAGCGTGATCCCGATCGCGTAATGGCCCGCTATCGCCAGCGCCAGCTCGTGGGAGAGCGGGGGCGCCGCGGCGATGTCGGCATGGATCGGCCGGCCCTGAGCCACCGATGCGAACCATCGTCCGATCAACGACGGCGGCAACGGAGCGAGGAGCCCGAGCCGGATGGCAATCCCGGTCAGCACGTCCATCGACAGCGTGGCCACGACTCCGGCGAGCGCCCCCTTGAGCTCAGGCCGCGGGGACGACACGACGCTCGTCCACCGCGCGCGGGGCCGCCCGCCGCGACCGGATGGCGTTCACGACGTAGGCCGCGTCCCGGCCGACCCCGGTGATGGTGGCGGAGGTCATGGCGTACAGGAACGTGAGGCCGACGACGTAGAGTCCGGGAACCTCGGTCACGACGCCGCGCTCGTGGCGCGGCTCTCCGAGCTCGTCGAAGATCGGGAACTGCATCCACGTAAAGCTGGGGACCGATCCCGTGCACCAGATCACGTTCCGGACGTCCACAACCCTCCCATCCGCCAGCAGCGGCAGCCCGTCGCGCACGCCGGCGACGCGATCGACCCGCTCGATCCCCGCCGCGGACAGATCGCCGGGCTTCACGCGGATCAGCGGAGCGGCCCGCCTCCGCATCGCCGGGCGGAGCTTCCGGCCTATCGGCGTGCCGGCGCTCAAGATCCGGTGTCCGAGGAAACGGAACAGGCGGACCACGCCGTTCCGGTAGAGGCCCTTCTCGATCCGGAACGGGATCGCCCCCGACTCCTTTCCTGACAGGCACGTCGGATGGGTGCGGGCGACCTCGAGCGCGATGTCGGCGCCCGAGTTCCCCACGCCGACCACGAGCACGCCGCCGGGCGCGAGGTTTCCGGGGTTGCGATAGTTGCAGGAGTGGATCTGAACGATCTCCGGGTCGAGCTGCGAGGCGAACGCGGGAGTCCGGGGAGCCTGGTGGCTCGACATCGCCACGACGACGCTGTCCGCTTCGAAGCGCCCGGCTTCCGCCGTCGCGACGAAACGGCCGTTCCGGCGCGTCAGCGACTCGATGCGCACGCCGGTGCGGACGGCGAGATCGAAGTGCCTCGCGTACGCCTCGAGGTAGTCGGCCATCTCGTCCTTCGTCGGGAACGATCCTCCCGGGGCGGGAAAGGGGAGGCCAGCAAGACCGTCGTAACGCGCCGGAGTGAACAGGCGCAGCGCATCCCATCGATTCCGCCACGCGTCGCCTACGCGCGCTCCGGCATCGACGATCAGAAAGGGAAGGCCGTGCCGCGCCAGGTGGTATCCCACCGAGAGTCCCGCCTGACCGGCACCGATGACAAGGGTTCCGACCCGCTGTGTCTCACGCTCGCGATACATCGTCCACCTCGCTTGAAACGACCGGCCGTTCGGTCGCCGTTCACGCGAGGCAAGTTAGGGAAGACCGCGGGGGCCCGCATCGGTCGAACGACCCAATTTGAAGCTGTCGGCGCGTGGGTAGAACTATGCAGGCCCCTGGACGAGGCCGTGCTCGTAGGCGTAGGCGGTCGCGGCGGCGCGGGACGACAGGCCGAGCTTCGTGAAGATGTTGCTGAGGTGGCGGGCAACGGTCTTCTCGCTGATCCCGAGCCTCTCGGCGATCGCGCGGTTCGTCCGCCCGGTGGCCACGAGCGCGATCACCTCGACCTCACGCTCGGTCAGCCCTCCGGCGTGCGGCGCCGCCTGGCGTTTCAAGATCGTGAGCAGCCTCTCGAGGTCGGGGGCCGCGCCGAGCTCGCGGAAGGCGCGGCTCGCCGCCTCCCACTCCAGCGCCGCGCCGTCATGGTCGCCGAGCTCGCGGAAGGCGCGCCCGATCAGGACCCGCGCGCGGGCGACCTCGTAGGGCGCATCGAGCTCGCGCCAGCCGTCGGAGGCGCGCTTCAGGGCGGAGAGCGCGGCACGCGGATCTCCCGTCGCGAGCAGCACGGCTCCCGCCGCGTGGGAGGACAACGCTCGGAGGAAGGGGGCGCCGAGGCGCGAGGCGATCCCGGCCAAAGTGTCGGCCGCCTTCCGCGCCGCCGCGACGTCGTCCGCCGCTAGCGCGATCTCGACGAGCGAGCCGAGCGCGATCGCCCCGCCCACGCCGCTTGCGCCTCCCTCTCCGCGAAGGGCCGCGAAGGCCGAGGGGATCTGACCCTGAGCGAGGCGCAGGAGCGCGAGGCCCGGCTGCGGCTCCTTCCCGCAGGCGCTCGCTTTACGGTAGGCCGACTCCGCCTCGGCGAAGGCGCCGCGCAGGCGATCCAGCTCGGCCATCCTGTAGAACGCCGCCCCCGCATCGTGCCGGGGCGCCGGATGGGAGAGCCGCTCGGCCGCGCGTCGCGCCTCGTCGTAAGCCTCACGCCAAGCCCCGTGCAGCTGGAGGATCTCGGCCCGGCGGAGGAGGCAATGCGCGCGATACGGAAGGGTGTCGGGGAGCGACGCGCACCAGGCGTCCAAGGCCTGCGTCCACTCCTGTGCGCGGCGGAGGTCGAAGACCTCGTGGCACCCCTCGATCACGCTGCAGTAGATGATCCCCGCGAAGTTCGGGGACACCTCGCCGGCCGTCACGGCGACCATCGCCTCGTCGAGCAGCGTCATGGCGCTGGCGACCTCTCCCAAGCGCAGCAACGCGCGCCCCTGGCCGTGGCGCGAGAAGGTGGTGAGGTCGACGTCGCCGAATCTCGCGCCGATCTTCGCCGCCTCGGTGAACGTCCGGTGCGCTTTCGCGAAGTCTCCCTCGGCGACCGCATGCATCGCCTCCGGGAGTAGCAGGTAGCCCAGCTCGACGCAGTCGCGCCCGCCGTCGTCGAGAAGCCGGCGGGCGCGGGCGAGCCATCCGCTCGCCTGGGCCGGCTCGCCGCTGTAGGACAGCTCGAGCGCGAGCCAGATCGCGCACCGCGCGGCGCGCTCGGCCTCGCCCGCCTCGACGAAGCCACGGTGGGCGCGCGTCAGGACCTCCGCGCACTCCGCGTCCTTCCCCACGAGATGGGCGGCCCGCGCCAGATTCTCGAGATCGTCCGGGGGTAGCCCACCCTCGCGGTCGGCGGCGGAGAGCCGGGCGAAGGCGTCACCCCACGCGCGCCTGCGGACGGCATCCCGGCCTTGCTCGAGGGCGGAAACCCGGGTCATCGTTCGATGATAGCCGTTCCCCGCTACGACCTCGGCGCTCCGAAATAGCGCGGCTCGTTCCCCGGCTTCCACTTGATGTTGCAGCCGACGCTCGGCCGCTGGTCCGCGCCGACCGGCCGTCCCGAGAGGACGGCGTCGATCGCCGCGCGCAGGTCGCGGCCGGTCACGGGTTTGCCGCTCTCCGGACGGCTGTCGTCGAGCTGCCCGCGATAGACGAGCGTCCTGTCGCGATCGAAGAGGAAGAAGTCCGGGGTGCACGCCGCCGTGTACGCCTTCGCGACCTCCTGCGTCCCGTCGAAGCAAAGCGGAAACGAGAACGCGAGCTCGTCCGCCATCTCCTTCAGATGCTGCGGCGAATCGTCCGGGTGGCTCGCCACGTCGTTCGAGCTGATCGCCACGATGCCGACGCTCCGATTCCGGTAGTCGCCTCCGAGGCGTGCCAGCTCGCGCTCGACGTGCTTAACGAAGGGGCAGTGGCGGCAGATGAACATCACGAGGAGGGCTTCGTCGTCATCGAAGCTCGCTAGCGAAATCGTTCGCCCCGAGACGACCTCCGGCAGGCTGAATGCGGGGGCCAGCGTGCCCAGCTCGAGCATCGTCGAGAGAGTCTTCACCATGGCAAGATCTCCTTCCAGGAGATCATCTCACGGCCGCGGCCGGAGATCCCATCGGCGCCTACTGCAGCCGGTAGTAGTAGTTCTTGCCGTCGTTCAGCACCGGGTCGTCGTAGCTGGTGACGGTCTGCTGGTTGACGAGGGTCGTCACCCCGACCGTGAACTGCGGATTCTCCGCGCGGACGAGAGTGAACGGGGCGGCCCCTCCGCTCCAGGCGAGGTGCACGACCCCGGCCTGCTTGTCGGCGCGGACGACGGCGACGGCGGGGAAGGGATGGTGGGCGACGACGACCGAGGAATCGGTGCGTCCGAACCCCAGGAGCGCCCCGTCCGGCGAGACCCCGACCGGAAGCCTCGGGCGTTGCCCCCATCCGGTCTCGGCGGTGTACTCGGTCAGGAGCGCTCCGTCCGAGATCCTCCAGATCCTCACGTCGTAGTCGTAGCCGCTTCCCGACACGAGCGTCTGTCCGTCGGGGGAGAAGGCGACCCCCTGCGCGAAGTCGGTGTGCCCCGCGAAGGTGCGGATCACGGAGCCGTCGGCGAAATTCCAGACCCGGACGTTGTTGCCGATCGTGTCCTCGGCGGTGGCGAGCTCCGTTCCGTCGGCCGAGATCGCCAGGCTCTCGATGAATCCAGCGGCGCTCGCCGTTCGGAGCTGCACGCCGTCCGAGACGCGCCACCACGTGAGCAACGAGCCCGACGCAGACACGATCGTCTGCCCGTCAGCCGACCAGACGACGCCTTGGACGGCGTTCGCATGGTGGAGGGATTTGACGAGGGCTCCGTCGGAGACGTGCCAGATCTTGGCCAACCCTTGGCTCACGTCGTCCCCCCCGGTGGCCAGGAATTGCGAGTCGGGGGAAAACGCCGCGGCGAAGCTCCCGCGCACGTGTCCCGGGAGCGTCCGGATCAGCGAGCCGTCGGCGGCGCTCCAGATCTTGATCGAGCTTTCCTGCGTGTCCGGAGGCGGCGATCCGGACGCGGTCGCCACCCACTGGTTGTCGCGGGAGAGATCGACGGCGTTGACGACGTCGCCGTGTCCCACCAGACGCTTCACGAGCGCTCCCGTCGCCGCCACCCAGAGCGTCGCCGTCCGGTCGCCGCTTGCCGCGGCGAAGCGTCCCCCCGGGTTGAACGCGACCGACCGGACGCTGTCCGTGTGCGTCCCGAACGTCGTGAGGAGGGCGCCGTCCGAGACGCGCCAGCGCCGGGCCTTGCTGTCGCTTCCTCCCGAAACGAGCGTCAGCGAATCCGAGGCGAACTGGACCGACTGGACGTACTGCACCTCCGGGTTGCTCAGGACGCGAATCGTCGCGCCCGTGTCCGGATTCCAGAGACGGATCGTGTTGTCGCCGCCCCCCGTGGCCACGGTCGTCCCGTCCGGGGACCAGTCGGCGCCGTAAATCGCGTCGGTGTGGCCGGTGAGCGTGCGCTGGAGCTGCCCGTTCGAGACCCGCCAGATCTTCGCGGTCATGTCCCAGCTTCCCGAGACGAGCCGCGTGCCGTCCGGCGAAAACGCCACCGACGCGACGAAGAACGTGTGCCCCGTCAGCGTCCGCTGAAGCGCGCCGTCGGAAACGCGCCAGATCTTCGCGGTGTCGTCGGCGCTGCCGGACGCGAGCAGCGTCCCGTCCGGGGAGAAGCGAACGGAGAAGACGAAGCCGGTGTGCCCCGACAGCGTGCGAAGGAGAGCGCCGTCGGAAACCCGCCAGAGCTGGATCGCGTTGTCACGCGACACGGCGACCATCGTGCCGTCCGGAGAGAACGCCGCCGACCATGCGGTAGCGATGTCGGTCGCCGGGTTGCCGAACGTCTTGACGATGGTGCCGTCCGAGACCCGCCACATCTTCACGTTGACGTCGCCGCTGCCCAAAACGGTGTCCGCGCCGCTGACCACGAACTGGCCGTCCGGGGAAAAGCGCACCGCCTCGAGCGGGGCGACGTGGGCGGCGAGCGTCCGGACCAGCGTCCCGGTCGCGGCGTTCCAGATCTTCACCGACTGGTCGTCCTGTCCCGCGGTGGCGAGCAATTGGCCGTCGGGCGAGATCGCCACCTCGTTGATCCCCACGTGCCCTGCGGCGGTCCAGACGATGTCCGGGGGCCCCGCCGCCGGCGCCATCGAGGCGCAGAGCGCGGCGGCCGCGGCGGCAAGGAGAGGGCGAAGTCGGTGCAGAGTCATTCCGGTTCCTCCTGGAGTGTGAACCGGAATTTACGGACGCTCGGACCGCGATCGCCGCTGTTCACGGGGCGGAACTCCGACGGTGTCGCCGGATGTCCGGAAGCCGTCCCCTTCTTTAGAGGGTTTCCAGGTACGCGAGCAGGTCGTCCCGCTCCGCCGGCGTGATCAGGAAGGGGAAGTGCGCGTTGTAGTGATCGATCACCGCCCTGAGTGTCATCGCCGAATTGTCGTGGAAGTAGGGCGCCGTGTGCTTGAGGCCGCGGAGGGGCGGGGTGTCGAAGCTGTTGAGGTCGTGGATGTCGCCGGTGATCGCGGCGCGTCCCGGATCGGGCGTGTAGGCCTCCTCGATCGTCCCGTCGTCCTTCTTGAAGGCGAGGTGAAGGAGCGGGAAGCCGGGCCGGTTCGTCTCGCTCACCGCGACGTCCGAGAATCGCGAAGACGGGTTCGACGGCCTGTCCCCCGTCTCGCCGCCGTGGCAGGTCACGCAGTGGCGGTTGAACACCTTCTGTCCACGGAGCGCCGCCGGGTTCGACAGCGGGAGCGAGAATCCGGGATCGAGCGGGATCGGATCGGAGGTGTCGTCGACAGCGCGCATCTTCAAAGGGTAGTAGAGCTCGTTCTCGAACAAGACCAGCGCGTCCAGCTCCTTCGCTTGCGGCGGATGCGCGGGCTGCATGTGGTTCTGGATCGCCCCCGCCGCCTGTTCCTGAAGCGTCGCCGCGCGGCCGTCTTGCAGGTACGGGCCGGTGAGCTCGATGTTCGCGATCGTCGGCACGCCGCGCCGGACCGTGATCGTCCGCCGGGTCGGGTCGTCCACCAGAATGACGTTCGGGTGAAGGGTGATGGTCACGTTGAAGTCGGCCAGCGTCAGAAGCGTCGTGTAGTCGCGTCCTTCGCCGTCGTCGCTGTCCACCGGCCGGAAGAGCGGCTGGGTGGGATCGTTGTCGTACCGCTTCTGGACCAGCGTCGGCGAGATCGTGAACTCGTTGCGAGGGTCGTGGCAGGTTGCGCAGACGCGGCCGTTCCCGCCGAAGGTCTCGTGAAAGAACAGGTCGCGCCCGTACTCGTACGAGACCCGCTTGGGCACGGGATCGGGGAATTCTTTGGGGTCCCGCGGGGTCACAGGCGCCACGCGCTCGGCCGCCGCGCCGAGCAGGACGATCGCCGAGCCCGCGGCGAGGCCGCGAATCCACCACCGAGCAGACGTCGCCATGGAAGAAACCTCCGGGGAACGTACTTCTATACCGCGAGCCGAAACGACTGGCAATGACGCCCAGGCGGCCGACCGCGGCTCCGAATCAAGCCATCCGCGAAAATCCGGAAACCGCGGCGCCCACGGGGCCCATGAACGAAACGGGGCCGCGTGAGCGGCCCCGTCTCGAAGTCGATCCGGACGAGCCGGGTCAGTGCTTCATGTCCTTCATCTTCTGCGCGAGGCCGGCGGCGAACTTCTCGTACTGCTTGTCGTCGATCTCGAAGGTCCCGAACATATAGTTCGAGCCCTGGAAGTTCCAGTCCTGGCTCGCGTCGTTGAACGTCATCGTGGTCGTCTGTCCCTGGTTGTATTCGTGGTGAATCGGGTCGGCCCCGGGCGGGTTGGTGATCGTGACCGCGCCCCCCATGCCCCCTTCGATGACGTGCCCGGAGAACTGGCCGTACTTCCCGAGCGAGATCTTGTGCTCGTTCCCCGTGATCGTGCGGGTGAGCGGAACGAACCGGAGCTCGTGCTTCGGCGACGCGTTGGGAGTGAGCACCGTCTCCGCGATCGCCTTCAGCGCGTCCCGCTGCTCCGGCGTCGCCTTCTCGTCGATGTAGTAGTACATGAAGTTCCAATTTCCGAACGACTCCATCATCCCCTTGCCGTCCGGGCTCTGGCTCATCTGACCGACGGCGAGGCCGTCGAGCTTGACGTTGCCGTAGCTCCCTTTCTGGATGAACACGAACTCCCCGCCGCCGCAGGTCATGCGGGTCGGCTTCGAGCCGAACCAGCACGGGCAGGCTGCCGAGCAGCTGCACGCTTCCTCGAGCTGGCCGACGATCTTCCAGGCCGGCTTCGGAGCGTCGGCGCTCGCCGGTGTACCCAGATGGGCCAGCAACTCCGCGGCGAAGGCGCCCAGGACGACGACGAGGACGAGAACCGATCCCTTCCGCATGGCACTCCTCCATTCCCCCCCCGCCGGGGGCCCCGCATCAAATTGTCCCCAATCTCGACAAGTCTAATCCCGAGGGGTTTCCGGCGAAAGCCGCATCTGGCCGCCCGGCGGGGTTACGGCCGTAGAATGCCGCGGGGGGACGATCAGGATGCCCGCCTTCCGGCTCCAGCCGTGATCGAGCGACCGCCCGACCCCGTCTCTCGCGGGGCCCTGGATGGGTGCGAGCCGTTCCAGGGGCTGCGCCCGCGCGTGCTCGATCAGATCTTCGGCCGCATGCGGGAGCGCGATTACGCCGCGGGCGAGACGCTGCTCAAGCAGGGGGAAAACGGCGACGCGCTCCTGGTCGTCTTCGACGGCTCCGCGGAGGTGATCCTGCGCGGGCACGACGGGGCGACCCACCGCCTCGCCGAGGTCTCCACGGGGGCGGTCGTCGGAGAGATGTCGATTCTCACCGACGGCCCCGCGACGGCGGACGTGGTCGCGAAGACCCCGGTGCGGGCGCTCGCCCTTCTCGCCGCCGACTTCCGCGATCTGGCCGGCCGGAATCCCGAGATCACGATCGTCTTGACCAACGTCGTCGCCGACCGCCTCGGCGGCGCCCTCCAGGACGGGTTGGGCGGGAAGGTCCTGAGCGGCCATCGGATCCTCCGATGCATAGGCCGCGGGGCGATGGCGGTCGTGTACGAGGCCGAGGAGCTGGCGACGGGCAGCCGCGTCGCCCTGAAGATGATGAGCCACCGGCTCGTCTACAACCCCGGGGCGGTGTCGCGGTTCGAGCGCGAGGCGAGGATCGTGCAGTCGCTGAGGCACGAGAACATCGCGCGGCTCATGGGGACCTTCCCGGCGTTCGGCACCGAGTTCATCGTCATGGAGTACTGTCGCGGCGAGGCGCTCAACCAGCTGCTGACCCGCCACGGCCCCTTTCCCCCCTCCCAGGCGAAGTCGATCCTGGGCCAGATCGCCTCGGCCCTGACCTTCGTGCACGAGCGAGGGATCGTCCACCGCGACCTGAAGCCCGGCAACGTGATCCTCACCCCCGAGGGGCGCACGAAACTGACCGATTTCGGGCTCGCGAAGGAAGGGCGCGAGCTCGACGACGACACCGCCACCCTCCAGGGGACGGCGGTCGGAACGCCGCTCTACATGGCCCCCGAGCAGATGATGGGGGAAGACAGCGGCGCCCGGATGGACGTCTACGCGTTCGGTTGCGTCGCCCTGGAGCTGGTGACGGGGGACGTCCCGTTCCGGGTCACCTCGTTCCGCCAGATCTACCGCGACAAGATCTCGCACCAGATCCCGCCGGCCGAGCAGCTCGGCCCGGGGATCGACCGGGCATTTCGAGACCTGATCGCCCGCGCGATGGATCCGGAGCCCGAGGCGCGCCTCGAATCGCTGCGCGAAGCCGCGGCCTGGCGCGGCGACCTCGATCCCGCCTTCGTCGCGTCTTTGTTGTCGAAGGGTGCTTAGCGGACCACCTTCAGCGCGCTGGATCGGAGCGGAGACACTCGCGCCAGCGCGGCATAGTCCCGGTCGCAATGGAGCACGGTCAGGCCATGGCGCAGGGCGCACGCAGCGACGAGGCAGTCGACGCTCGAGCGCACGGTCACACCCGCTCTCCGGGCCGCGCGGTACAGTCCCACGGCCTCATCGAAGACCGCGGCGGACAGCGGCGACTCGACGACGGGAAACGACGACATCGCCTCCCGCGCGAGCGCAAAGGCCCGCTCGTCTCGAAATCCCTGGAGGACCTCCTGCGTCACCGGCAGGCAGGTGACGATCTCGTCGAGATCAACGGCGTCCTCCAGCTCGATGCCGGGCGGGCGGCGGAAGACTTCGATCCAGACCGAAGTGTCAACGAGGACCACGGCGCCGCCCGCGTCGCGCGGGTTCGGCAACCGCGCTCCCGTCGCGCCTCATGAGCCCGAGATTCCCCTCCCAGAGTCCGGATCCGGCGAGGGTCAGGATCCGGCCGGCGCGGATGCGCCGCACGAACTCCGTCAGCGCGCGCTCGACCGTGCGCGAATAGGTGCGCTCGCCGCCGAGGCGGACCGCCTCTTCCAGGAGCTGCTCATCAAGCACAAGATTCGTACGTTTCATGCGCATAAGATACACTCCCAACCCGTGTCCAGCCACCGTCCCGGCCCGGGTGCCGGCCGGGGGGCAGGTGCTAGGATTCCCGCGCACGGAACCACCGATCGCCGCCCTCACTCAGGAGGTCCCTTTCATGACGAGACTTCGCACGATCGTTTCGATCTTTGTTCTCTCGATCGCCGCGGGAGCGGCCTTCTCCCAGGAGCCTCCGGCGCCGGCTCCTGCACCCGCGCCTGCACCCGCGCCCGCACCCGCGATGGCCACCCCCGCGGCCGCGCCGATGGTCAAGTCGATCAAGATCATCGTGGACGACAAGGCCAACACCGACGGAGAGATCCGGTTCGACTTCACCCCCGCCGGCGGGGCAACGAAGCAGATTCGCGTCACCGTCGCCAAGAAGATGAAGGCCAACGACGTCACCAAGGACATCGAAAAGGAATTCAAGATCGCGGTCGGCGCCGACTACAAGGTCGATCGTTACGACGCGGACAAGGTTCAGATCGAAGGGAAGAAGGACGCGACCTTCCGCTTGACGATTGCCTCGCTCACGGCGAACGGACTGACGGTCCGGCTGAAGTAAGCTCCGTCCAGGATGCTGTCGCTTTCGGTCTCCGACCTTCGGAAGGACTACCCGGGGAAGCCCGGCGCGCTCGACGGCTTGTCGTTCGACCTCGGCCCCGGAGTGCTCGGGCTCCTCGGCCCCAACGGGGCGGGGAAGTCCACGCTGATGCGCATCCTCGCCACGGTCTCGAAGCCGACGGCGGGAACGGCGAGCTGGAACGGGATCGACATCGTGAGCCGGCCGAATGCCCTGCGGGAGGTTCTCGGATACCTCCCGCAGGACTTCGGCGTCTACCCGAACCTGAACGCCGTCGAGTTCCTGTCCTACCTCGCCGCGGTGCGCGGACTTCCCGCCGCCGCGGCGCGAAAGCGCATCGAGGAGCTGCTGGTCCTCGTCAACCTGGTCGATGCGCGTAAGCGCCCCCTTTCCGGATACTCCGGGGGGATGCGGCAGCGCATCGGGATCGCCCAGGCCCTGCTGAACGACCCCGGCCTCTTGATCGTGGACGAGCCGACGGTCGGGCTCGACCCCGAAGAGCGCCTCCGATTCCGGGCGCTCCTGGACGAGCTGTCGGGCGAGCGGATCGTGATCCTCTCGACCCACATCGTGTCGGACGTCGAGGCGATGGCCCGGGACATAGCGATCGTCGCCGCGGGGCGGCTCTGCGCCCGCGGCGCCCCCGAGGAGCTGGTGCGCCGGGCCGCCGAGGCCGGTGCGGTGTCGGGGGACGGGCGGCGGCACTCCCCGCTCGAAGAGGCGTATCTGTTCTTCGTCAGGGGAGGGCGCGGGGCCGCCGCGTGAGAGCCGCCCGGGTCCTTCTCGCGATCGCATCGGCCGACTTCCTCGAAAGGGTTCGGCGCTACTCCTTTCTGGTCACGTTGGCGGCGACCGGCTGGCTCGGGTGGCTGGTCGTTCGGGGAAAAGTGACGCTGCGCCTCGGCGACTACGCCGGGGTCGTCAACGGCGCCTGGGCGGGGGGGCTCGTCTCGGTGACGCTCTCGGCGCTCGTCTCCCTCGTCGGGTTCTGGATCGTCAAGGGATCGGTCGAGCGCGATCGCGAAACGCGGGTCGGCGAGATCCTCGCCGCGACCCCGTTGTCGAAGCCGATGTACACGCTCGGAAAGACCCTGTCGAACTTCGCGGTCCTGGCGGCGATCGTGACCGCGCTGGCCGCGGTCGCCCCGATCCTCGTCGTGATCTCCGGGGCGCGGATGGACCTCGTTCCGATGCTGACCCCCTTCGTCCTGATCGCTCTTCCGGCGATGGCGGTGATCGCCGCGCTCGCCGTTCTGTTCGAGTGCTTCCGCCCGCTGTCGGGCGGAGCCGGAAACGTGCTCTGGTTCTTCGTCTGGAGCGCGCTCCTCGCGGTGCCCCTCGCGACCGAGTCCCCGCGGGCCGACCTGACCGGGCTCCTGATCCTCCAGAAGAGCATGGGCGCCCAGGTGAAGGCGGTCCATCCCGACTACGACCAAGGGTTCACCCTGTCGGTCGGCGGCGGGAACGCGCGCCCGGTCAAGGGAACGTTCGAATGGACCGGCCTCGACTGGGACGCCGCCACGGTGGCGGCGAGGCTCGGCTGGTTCGCCGTCGCCGCCTTCCTCGCGCTCGTCGCCGCAGTGCCGTTCGACCGCTTCGACGAGAGCCGGGCGCGGGGAACACGGACGGCCCGCGCCCCCGCGGTGGAATCGGCGGCCGCCGCGTCGTCTCCGCCTCCACCCGCGGTGCATCTGACGCCGCTCCCTCCGCGAACGACGGGGTGGTTTCCGAGGATCCTGGCCGTCTACCGCGGCGAGCTGCGGCTGATGCTGGCCGGCCGCCCGTGGTGGTTCTGGGCGGTCGCGGCGGGGCTTCTGGTCGCGGGGGCCGTGCTTCCCCTCCCGACCGCCCGCGCCCACGTGCTTCCGTTCGCATGGTTCTGGCCGGTCCTCCTCTGGTCCGGCATGGGCGCGCGCGAGGCGCGGGACGGTACCGAAGAGCTCGTGTTCACGGCACCGCGCCCGCTGGCGGCGCAGCTCCCCGCCCTGTACGCGGCCGGCGTGACCGTCGCCCTCGCCGCCGGGGCCGGGGTGGGGCTCCGGAGCCTTGCCGCCGGCGCGTTCGGAGCGCTCGGGGCGTGGCTCGCCGGCGCCGCCTTCATCCCAGCGCTCGCGCTCGCCCTTGGCGCCTGGAGCGGGTCGTCCAAGGTGTTCGAGGCGGTCTACACCGTGCTCTGGTACGTGGGACCGATGCAGCCGACCCCGCCGCTCGACTTCATGGGGTCCGGAGACGCCGCGATCGCGGCGGGAATCCCGGCGGTGACCGCCGCAGCCGCCGCGGTGCTCCTCGTCCTCGCGGTCGCCGCGCGCCGCATCCGCGCCGGCCGCTAGCACCATCCCTGGAGTTCGGACCGACTTGGTCCGGTGAAGAACGGCCTCCGCGGCCCTGAAATAGGTATCGTATATCCGAATTCAAACCGAATCGTGGAGGACGCCCGCATGCACCTCACAGGTTGGACGGTGCGAACGCCGGGAGCGGCGATGGTTCTCGAGCCGCGGGTCGAAGCGCCGGGGCCCGGCGAGGTCGTCGTTCGAGTCGCCGGTTGCGGCGTCTGCCACACCGACCTCGGCTTCTTCTACGACGGGGTCCCGACCCGCCATCCGTTCCCGTTGACGCTCGGCCACGAGATCAGCGGCACCGTCGTCGAGACCGGTGCCGGAGCGGAGGCCTGGTCCGGCCGCGACGTGGTCGTGCCCGCCGTCATCCCCTGCGGGCGGTGCGACGCCTGCCACGACGGCCGCGGCTCCGTGTGCACGAAGCAGATCTTCCCGGGGTGCGACGTGCACGGAGGATTCGCCACCCACGTGCGCGTTCCCGCCGCCGGCCTGTGCGCGGTTCCGGACCTCGACGATCCCCGCGAGAACCCCGGGCGCCTTCCCCTCTGGTCGCTCGCCGTCGTCGCCGATGCCGTCTCCACCCCGTACCAGGCGATCTCGAGGAGCGGACTCGAGGCGGGGGACCTCGCGGTGTTCGTCGGCTGCGGCGGCATCGGGGGGTTCGGCGTCCAGATCGCGGCGGCGCTCGGCGCCTCGGTCGCCGCGATCGACGTGGATGCCGCGAAGCTCGACGCGATGCGTGCGCACGGCGCCGACCTCGCGATCGATGCGACCGGCCGGGACGCAAAGCAGATCCGGAAAGCGGTCCGCGCCTTCGCGGAGGAGCGCGCGGTTCCCACCTGGCGGACCCGGATCTTCGAAACCTCGGGGACGACGGCCGGGCAGACCACCGCGTTCGGGCTCTTGGGGCACGGCGGGTGGCTCGGCATCGTCGGGTACACGCCCGAGACCGTCGAGCTGCGCCTGTCGAACATGATGGCGCTGGACGCCACCGTGCAGGGGAACTGGGGCTGCCTCCCGGAGCACTACCCGAAGGTCGTGGACCTCGTGCTCTCGGGAAAGGTCGCCCTGCCGCCGTTCGTCGAGCGGCGCCCCCTCGGGTCGATCAACCAAGTCTTCGAGGAGATCCACGCGCATCGGGTCCTGCGCCGGGTGATCCTCGTGCCGGAGGCCTGACATGGAGCTCAAGAACCACGATCTGTCCCCCGCCCGCGACCACGCGGGCCTCCAGTACGAGGAGATGCCCCTTCGCGAGCCGGGCGGGCACGCGGTCCCGGGGCTGCACGTCGTGCGGATCACGCTCGACAACCCCCGCCAGCACAACTCCTACACCACCGAAATGATCAAGGGGGTCATCGAGGGGATGCGGCGCGCCTCCAACGATCGCCGCGCCGTCGCCGTCGTGTTCACGGGGGCGGGGGACAAGGCGTTCTGCACCGGCGGGAACACGGCCGAATACGCCACCTACTACGCGGGGCGGCCCGAAGAGTACCGGCAGTACATGCGGCTCTTTAACGACATGGTCACCTCGATCCTGCAGTGCGACAAGCCGGTCGTCTGCCGCGTCAACGGGATGCGGATCGGCGGGGGGCAAGAGATCGGCATGGCGTGCGACTTCTCGATCGCGCAGGACCTCGCGCTGTTCGGGCAGGCCGGCCCGCGCCACGGGTCGGCGCCTGACGGGGGAAGCACCGACTTCCTCCCGCTGTTCGTCGGCATCGAGGCGGCGATGGAAAGTTGCACGACGTGCGAACCCTGGACCGCGCACAGGGCCTACAGGCTCGGCCTCCTCACGGGGATCGTCCCCGCCCTCGTCGTGGACGGGGATTACGTCCCGAACCCGGTGGCGATCACCGACCGGTGGTGCGACGCCTTCGGGAAGATCGTCCACGGCGAGAGGAAGACCGGGGCGGATCAGGACGCCGCGAGGGAGACGATGCGCCGCGGGACGATCGATCTTTCCCTGCTCGACCGCGCGGTGGACGCGCACGTCTGGAACCTCGCCCACACGATGCCGGGCTGCCTCACGAAGACGCTCGAGAGCGTGCGCAAGCACAAGCTCCTCCACTGGGACCGGAACCGTGAGTCCAATCGGGCCTGGCTCGCGCTCAACATGACGACCGAGGCGGAGGCCGGCTTCCGCGCCTTCCACGAGGGGAGCAAGTCCTGCCGCGAAGCGGACTTCCTCCTTCTTCGCAAGCGGATCGCCGAGGGGGCCGCGTGGGACCGCGACCTCATCGAGGACGTCATCGCGCGCGCGGTCGCCGCCGGGGCCGCCGGGCGATGAGCGCCACGGAAGCGCCCGCCGCGATCCGCCCCCTCGGGGCGCGCGACCTCGCCGGGGTCGCGCGCATCGACGCGGCTTACACCGGCCGCGCCAAGCGGGCCCACTGGAAGAAGGTCTTCGACGACGTGCTCGGGCGGAGACGTCGCGGGGAGCTGCGCGTGGGGCTCGCGGCCGAACGGGGCGGACGGCTCTGCGGCTACCTGCTCGGCGAGGTTCGGGCGTTCGAGTTCGGCTCCGAGCCTTGCGGGTGGGTGCTCGCGGTCGGCGTCGAGGGGAAAGAGCTCCGGCGCGGGACGGCGTCCTTGCTCCTCGCGGAAGCCTGCCGGAGGTTCCGCGACGCCGGGATCGAGCGCGTCCGGACGATGGTCCGCCGCAACGACGTGGACGTCACCGCGTTCTTTCGCAGCAACGGATTCGCCGGCGGGAGCTTCGTGCAGCTCGAGGTGGATCTGGGGGAGGTGTCGTGACCGAGACGCGCCTCGACACGATCATCGCCCGCGCGGAAGCGCTCGCCCGGGATCTCACCCTGCCTTCCGTCCGGGAGTGGAAGCGGAAGACCGGAGGGCTCGCGATCGGGTACATGCCGATCTACGTCCCGCGCGAGCTGTTC
The DNA here is from genome assembly GCA_041500265.1 of Acidobacteriota bacterium. GTDB lineage: Bacteria > Acidobacteriota > Polarisedimenticolia > Polarisedimenticolales > DASRJG01 > DASRJG01. Next base: position 42,960 of record JBGQLU010000009.1, read on the forward strand.
CACGCCCAGGGGGTGCTCCCGGTCGGCCTCATGGGCGGAGGCGAGGACGTCGAGATCATCCGCGGCGACGCGTTCTACCAGTCGTACATCTGCCACATCCCGCGGAGCACGATCGAGCTCGGGCTGGACGGCACGCTGGACGTCCTGGACGGCGTCGTCTTTCCCGCAATCTGCGACGTGATCCGGAATCTCTCGGGGATCTGGAAGCTGCAGTTTCCGGGAAAGATGTCGCGCTACCTCGACGTCCCGCAGAACTTCGAGCCGGGGATCGGCGGCGAGTTCTACCGCCGCGAGCTCCTGGAGCTCAGCGCCGAGCTCGTCTCCCGCGGCGCCCGTCCTCTCGATCCGGAAGCGCTCCGCGCGTCGATCGCGGCCTTCAACGAGAATCGCCGCCTGGTGCGCGAGCTGTACGCCCTGCGCGCCGCCGAGCCGTGGAAGGTGCCGACCCACGAGCTCGTCCTCGTTTTGCGCGCGGCCCTCGTGCTTCCCGTCGAGGAATCGACCGAGCTCTTCCGCGACTATCTCGATGCCGCGACGCGGGACAGCTCGCGCCGCCCGATGGACCAGGCGCGGGTCGTCCTGACCGGGTCGTTCTGCGAGCAGCCTCCGCTCGGGCTCGTCAAGATGCTCGAGCGCTCGGGGTGCTACATCGTGGACGACGACTTCGTCCAGATCCACCGCTTCCTCCGCGGCGACGTCGCGGTGGACGGCGACCCGCTGGACGCGCTGGTACGCGCCTTCCTCGACGACGCGATCGAGAGCCCCACGCGGTACATGGGGGAGGGGACCAAGGGAACCGGCCTCGTCGCCCGCGTGGCGGCGAGCCGCGCGGAAGGGGTCCTGTTCTGCGCGCCCAGTTTTTGCGACCCGGCGCTCCTCGACCAGCCGATCGTCGTGCGTGCGCTCGACGCGTCGGGGATCCCTGGGACCGCGTTCAAGTACGCCGAGAACAACGGCCAGTTCCAGGTGATCCGCGAGCAGGCGGGGACCTTCGCGGACTCGATCAAGCTGTGGAGCGGAGCGTAGATGAGCGAGACGACACCGGGCGCCTTCAAGGACGACAGCCAGCTCCGGCAAACGACGATGATCGCCGACCACTACACGCGCCTGGCGAACGCGCCGGCGACGGGCGAGAAGAGCGTGTATACGTTCGTCCCG
>JBGQLU010000010.1:0-42552 GCA_041500265.1 Acidobacteriota bacterium
CGGGGGGGGGGGGGGGGGGGGGGGGGGGGGGGGGGGGGGGGGGGGGGGGGGGGGGGGGCGCGGGGGGGTGCGGGGGGGGGGGGGGGATCTCGGGAGGGGGCGGAGCCTCCGGATCGTGGTGAGGTGAGGGGGATGGCGTTCGGTCGGAGTGCGCACCGCAAGCTCGTCTCCCGTGAGGACGAGGCGAGGGTCGTCGCCGCGATCCGTGCCGCGGAGTCGGCCACGTCCGGTGAGATCCGCGTTCACATCGAGGCCCGAAGCGGCGGCGACCCGCTTGCGGCGGCGCGGCGGTGGTTCGTGCGCTTGAAGATGCACCGGACGGCGCTGCGCAACGGCATTCTCTTCTACGTCGCCGTCGACGAACGGGCGTTCGCGGTCCTCGGGGACGAAGGCATCCACGCCAAGGTCGGCCCGGAGTTCTGGGAGGCGCTGCGCGACATTCTGCGCGAGGCGTTCTCGCGGGGCGAGTACGCCGCCGGGTTGACGCGCGCGATCGCGGTGGCGGGAGAGGGGTTGTCCAAGCACTTCCCCCACCGAGGCGGGGATCGCAACGAGTTGCCGGACGGAGTGTCGCGCGGATGAGCACGCCTCACGCCGTCCGGATGCTGGCCTGGGCCGCGGGGGCCTGCGTGCTGGTGCTCGCGGTCGGTTCCGCGTCGTTCTGCATGGCCTACCGCGCCGAGCGGCGGACGAACGTCGTCGCCGTCCCCGACTGGACGGGGAAGAAGCGCTCCGCCGCCGCGGACGAAGCGAAATCGCTGGGCCTGGGGTTCTCGGTGGACGGCGAGCGTCACGATCCGGGAGTCGCGGCCGACCGGATCGTGTCGCAGGAGCCGGCGCCCGGGGCGGTCGTGCGGCGGGGGCGAACGGTCCGTGTCACCGTCAGCCTCGGCGGGGAGACGATCACGGTCCCCGACGTCCTCCGGCATCCCGCGCGGCAGGCCGAAGCGGAGATCCGGCGCGCCGGCCTCGCCCCGGGGTTCGAAGCCCGGATCCACGACTTCGACGTTCCGGAAGGGCAGGTCATCGACCAGGTGCCCGCGGCCGGCGCCCTGGGGGCGACCGGGGAGCGTGTGCACTGTCTCGTGTCCGACGGACCGCGCCCGCCGCGCTGGGTGATGCCCGATCTCTCCGGGAGGCCGTTGCGCGACGTTCAAGATTGGATCACCCTGTGCGGGTTCCGCAGCGGACCCGCGCGCCGTGTTCCCACGGTCGGCAAGGCGCCGGGCACGGTCATCGGCCAGCTCCCTCTCGCGGGATCGCCGATCGCCCGTCGCGACGTGGTCGAGCTGACCGTCGCGCCGTGACGCGGACGGTGGAGAAGTCCTTGGGCGCCGTCATCGCACCGTCGATCCTCTCCGCGGACTTCGCCCGCTTGGGCGCGGAGATCAAGGACGTCGAGGCCGGCGGAGCCGCAATGGTGCACGTGGACGTGATGGACGGCCATTTCGTGCCGAACCTGACGATCGGCCCGGCGGTGACGCGGGCGGTCCGCGCGACCACCCAGCTCCCGGTCGATTGCCACCTGATGATCGAGGAGCCGGCGCGGTACGTCTCGGCCTTCGCCGAGGCGGGCGCCGACATGATCTCCGTCCACGTCGAGGTCGAGCGCCATCTCGAACGCACGGTGCGCCTGATCCAGGAGGCGGGATTGAAGGCGGGCGTCGTGCTGAACCCCGCGACGCCGCTCGAGTCGCTCGCAGAAATCCTCCCGGCGGCCGACTACGTCCTCCTGATGTCCGTGAATCCGGGATTCGGGGGGCAGTCGCTCATCCCCTCGGTGCTCGACAAGGCGCGGCGGCTGCGCGCCTGGATCGACCGGGAAGGATGGCCCACCCGCATCGAGATCGACGGTGGGGTCCACCTCGATAACCTCGAACGGGTGGCGAGCACGGGAGTCGACATGATCGTCGCGGGCTCGGCGATCTTCGGGTCGGGCGACCCGAAGGGCGCCACCCAGAAGATGGTGGCGACGCTCGCGCGGCTCGCCGAACAGGGGCGCCGTGCCTGAAAGCGCCTCCCTTCCGGTCCGCCGCTCGCGGACCACGACCCGCGTGCGATACCCCGAGACCGACCGCATGGGGGTCGCGCACCACACGCACTACTTCACCTGGTTCGAGCTGGGCCGGACGGAGCTGATGCGGGAGGCGGGGTGCACGTACGGCGGGCTCGAAGACGATGACGGCGTGTTCTTTCCGGTGATCGAGGCACGGGCTGTGTACAAGTCGCCCGCCCGCTACGACGAGGTGGTGGACATCGAGACGCGGCTCGTCGCCGCGGAGGGGGTCCGGGTGCGATTCGAGTACGCGATCACCCGTCAGGGGGAGGGCGCCCTCCTCGCGACCGGGTTCACGGTCCACGCGTCGTGCGGCCGCGACGGCAAGCCGATCCGGCTGTCCGACGAGCTCCGGGGGCGGCTGGCCGGATGGGAGGGCGGGCGATGATCCGGCGCCTCGCGGTCCTCCTGCTGGGGGCCGGCGTCCTGCTTTCGGGGCAGGGGTGCGCCGCGAAGAAGAAGCCGAAGCAGGCGGCGGAGGTGCTGACCGCCGACGAGACGCTCCGGCGCGTGCGCGACGCGATGGCCCACCGCCAGCTGCGAAAAGCGAAGACGATGCTGCAGAAGATCCAGTTCACGACCGAGGAGCGCTCCACCTACGAGCCTCTGGTCCGGCTCGCGCTGGCGGATTCGACCTACTATCTCGGAGACGACCTCTCGCTCATCGAGGCCCGGTCGAAGTACCTGGACTTCGTCACCCTCTACGGCGACCATCCGCGGGCTCCGTACGCCCAGTTCCAGGCCGGGATGTCCTCGGTCAAGCAGATCTACTCCGCCTCGCGCGACCAAGCCCAGACGCAGGTGGCCCTGGACGATTTCGCCGAGATCGACAAGCGGTGGCCGAACTCCGCCTACGCCCGCGCCGCGCGGCAGTTCGTCGCGCGCGGACGCGACGGGCTCGCGGAGCACGAATACGTCGTGGGCACCTTCTATCGCAAGAAGAAGTCGTACGAGGCGGCGTCGCTACGCTTCCGCAGCCTGCTCGAGACCTACCCGCAGTACCGGGCGAAGGACAAGATCTATTACTGGCTCGGTTGGACGCTGTTCCAAGACAAGGAGCCCGCCCAGGGGCGCGTCTACCTCGACCAGATCGTGACCGATTACCCGAAGAGCAAGTACGCCGCGATGGCGAAGAGGATCCTCGAGGAATCGGCCAAGAAGGACGCGGAGCGGGCGGCGAAGCGCAAGTCGTCCTGATGGAGCGCGCGGCCTAGCAGCGCTTGTTCCGGCCCCCGGCCGCTCTTATACTGCCCGGCCCCATGCTCAAGACCACGCCCTTCCACCCGAGGACGTCGGCGCTGGTCCGCGCGCAGACGTGGCGTCGCTGGGCCGGCTTCCAGATGGCCAGCGCCTACGACCCTCATCCCGATCGCGAGTACGCGGCCGTTCGCAGCTCCGCCGCCCTCTTCGACGTCTCGCCGCTCCACAAGTACATGGTCACCGGGCGCGATGCTGCAAAGCTCTTCGACCGGCTGATCACGCGCGACGTGACGAAGCTCAAGCCGGGGCAGGTCTACTACACCCCGTGGTGCGACGCCGCCGGGAAGGTGGTGGACGACGGAACGCTCAGCCGGCTCGACGAGGGAACCTACCGGCTCACGAGCGCCGACTCCTCATGGCGCTGGTTGCACATGAACGCGGCGGGGATGGACGTCGGGATCGAGGACGTCTCGGACGCCGTCGCGACCTTGGCGCTCCAGGGGCCGCTCTCCCGCGCGATCCTTTCCGAGGTGTCGCCGCTCCCCCTCTCGGAGCTGAAGTACTTCCGCGTGGTCCGCACGACGGTGCGCGACATCACGGTGACGATCTCTCGAACCGGCTACACGGGGGATCTGGGGTACGAGATCTGGGTCGCGGCCGGCCAGGCGCTGCGGCTGTGGGACGCGCTGATCGAGGCCGGCCGGCCGTTCGGCATCACGCCCGCCGGAGTGTGGGCCTTGGACCTCGCGCGCATCGAAGCGGGCTTGATCATGCTGGACGTCGACTACCACTCGGCGCATCACGCCCTGATCGAGTCGCGCAAGTCGTCGCCCTTCGAGATCAACCTGGGCTGGGCGGTCTCTGCGTCGAAGGGACCGTTCAACGGCCGCCGCCCCCTGGCGGCGGAGCGCCTGCGCGGGGCCGCCTGGGGGTTCGTCGGCCTCGAGATCGACTGGAATTCGTTCGAGCGGCTTTTCGCGGCCCAGCGTCTCCCCCCTCAGATCTCGAACGTCGCCTGGAGGACGAGCGTGCCCGTGTACGCCGCGGGCTCGCAGGCGGGGTATGCCACCAGCGGGTGCTGGTCGCCGATCCTCAAGAAGCCCTTGGCCCTCGCGCATCTCGAGAAGCCTCATTTCGCGACCGGGACCCAGGTCGAGATCGAGGTCACGGTCGAGCACCGGCGGATGCGCGCCGCCGCGGTCGTACGGGAGCTGCCGTTTTACGATCCGGAGCGCAAGAAGGCATGAACGGCCGGCGTTACGATGCGATCGTGGTCGGCGGCGGGCACAATGGCCTCGTCGCGGCCGCCTACCTCGCCCGGGCCGGGCGCCGCACGCTCGTGCTCGAGCAGCGGCCGCTCGTGGGCGGCGCCGCCGTGACCGAAGAGGTCTTCCCCGGCTTCAAGTTCTCGGTCTTCTCCTACGTCGTGAGCCTTCTCCGGCCCGAGATCATCCGCGACCTCGACCTGCCGAGACACGGGCTGCAGATCCTGCCGCTCGAGAGCACGGTCACGCCGCTCGACAACGGCGACTACCTCGCCGGGTGGGCCGATCCCGACGAGACGCGGGAGGAATTGCGGCGCCATTCGCCGCTGGACGCCGATGCCATGCCGATCTTCGGGCACCTGATGCACCACATGGCGATGGCGGTGAAGCCGATCCTCGGGATGATCCCGCCGGACCCGACCTCCTTGTCGCCCCGGGACCTCCGCGGCCTCCTGAAGCTGGGACGGCACTTCCAATCGCTCGGTCCCGAGCACTTCCACGCGCTGCACAAGCTGATGACGATGAGCAGCGCCGACTACCTCGACGAGTGGTTCGAGTTCGATCCCCTGAAGGCGACGAAGTCGGCGAGCGGCATCATCGGGACGTTCCTCGGCCCCCGCTCGCCGGGCTCGGCCTACGTGCTGCTCCACCACTACATGGGGGAGATCGACGGCGCCTTCCGCGCGTGGGGGTTCCAGAAGGGGGGGACCGGCGCGATCAGCGAGTCGATCGCGGGCGCCGCCCGGGCGATGGGTGCTTCGATCCGCACGGGCGCGGCGGTGCTCCAGGTCACGGTCAAGAATGGCCGGGCGACCGGCGTCGCGCTCGACAGCGGCGAGGAGATCGCGGCCGACCTCGTGGTCTCCGGGCTCGACCCGAGGCTGACCTTCACGCGGCTCGTGGACCCGAAGGCGCTTCCCGAGGATCTCGTCGAGGGAATCCGCCGCTACAAATTCCGCGGCTCGTCGGGAAAGGTGAACCTCGCCCTCTCGGGCCTCCCGGACCTGCGCTGTCTTCCGGGATTCGGCCCGCACCTCCGCGGGGCGATCTCGATCAGCCCGAGCCTCGACTACCTCGAGCGGGCCTACGACGACGCGAAGTACGGGGAGTTCTCGCAGCACCCTTACATGGACGTCGTCATCCCTTCGATGATCGACCCGGGGATGGCGCCGCCCGGAAAGCACGTGATGAGCATCTTCGTCCAGTACGCGCCGTACGAGCTGAACGGCGGCTGGACCGACGCCCGGCGCGAGGCGTTCGGCGACGCGGTGGTCAAGACCCTCGCCCGGTATGCGCCGAACCTCGAATCGCTGATCCTCCACCGCCAGGTGCTGACGCCGTTCGACATCGAACGGATCACCGGCTTGAGCGAGGGGAACATCTTCCAGGGCGAGCTGGCGCTCCAGCAGCTCTTCTTCTTGCGCCCGGTCCCGCGCTGGGCCCGGTACAAGACCCCGATCGAGGGTTACTGGCAGTGCGGCGCCGGCACTCATCCGGGCGGCGGCATCATGGGAGCTTCGGGCCGGCTGGCCGCGCTGGAGATCCTCGGGGCCGCGCGATGACCGGCTCCCGGTACGACGCGGTCGTGATCGGCGGCGGAGCGAACGGGCTCGTCGCGGCCGCGCGGCTCGGCCAGGTGGGCCGGAGCGTGCTCGTCGTCGAAAAGGCCGAATCCGCCGGAGGGCAGGGCGGGGTGGTGCCGTTCGCCCCGGGATTCCACGCCGCCCCGCTCGGCGTCGATCCCGGTTGGCTCCCGCCGCGCATCGCGAAGGCGCTCGGCCTTGCCGGGCTCGAGCCGGCAACGCAGGACACGCCGCTCAGCGTCGCGGCGGGGTCGGGCGCGTTCCTCACCCTTTCGCGCGATCCGGTGAGAGCCGCGGAAGCGATCGGGCGCCACTCCCGGGCCGACGCGGCGAAGTGGGGGAGCTTCACGGCGCAACTTCGATCTCTCGCGGGATTCCTCGAGGTCCTCTATCAGGCGCCGGCTCCCGACGTGGACGTGGCTTCGCTCGGGGACCTCCTCCCGCTCTTGACCCTGGGGCGCAAGTTCCGCGCCCTCGGCCGCCGGGACATGATCGAGTTCCTGCGCACGCTGCCGCTGTCGGTCTGGGAGTTGCTCGACGACTGGTTCGAGTGCGCGCCGCTCAAGGCGGCGGTCGCCACGGGGGGGATCCAGGACCTGCAGCAAGGGCCGCGCTCGGGGGGGACAGGGTTCGTGCTGCTCCACCACCTCGTCGGCGCCCCCGCGGGCTCGGTCCGGGGACGCGTGCCGTGGCGGGGCGGGCCCGCGGCGTTCACCGAGGCGGCGATCGCCGCGGCCCAGCGTGCCGGGGTCACGATTCGAACCGGCGCGCCCGTGGTCCAGATCGACGTGCGCGACGACGCGGTGTCCGGCGTCGTGCTCGCGAGCGGCGAGGAGATCGCCTCCGGCTCGGTGCTCTCGACGGTGGATCCCGCCCGGACGCTCCTCGAATGGATCGATCCGGTCTGGCTCGATCCGGAGCTGGTGCGGGCGGTCTCGAACGTGCGGCACCGCGGGTGCACGGCGTTCGTCCTGTACGCGCTGGCGGCGCTTCCCAGGTTTCCCGGCCTGGACTCCCCGGAGGCTCTGTCGGGGCTGGTCTCGCTCACCGCCGACCTCTCCTCGCTCGAGCGCGCCGCGGACGCCGCCAAGTACGGCGCGGTGTCGGAACGGCCGCACGTCGAGATCACGGTGCCGTCCCTCCTCTGGCCGGCGCTCGCCCCGGCGGGACGGCATGTAGCGGTGGCGCGCGTCCAGTACGCCCCGTACCGTTTGAAGGACGCCGCCGCCTGGGACGGCGCGCGCCTCGACGCGCTGGTGGAAACCGTCACCTCGACGATCGAAGCGGTCGCTCCGGGTTTCACCGCGAGCATCCTCCACCGCGAGGGTTGGTCGCCGCGCGACCTGGAAGAACGTTTCGGCCTTCGCGAGGGGGCGGCGACCCAGGGGGAGCTGGCGCTCGACCAGATCCTGTTCATGCGGCCGGTGGCGGGCTGGGGGCGTCACGCGGCGCCGGTCTCGGGCCTGTATCTCGGCGGCGCGGGCACGCATCCTGGACCGGGAGTCCTCGGCGGCGCCGGGTGGCTGGCCGCCGCGCGCGTCCTCGAAGGACCCCGGAGGGGCCGATGAACCCCGAGACGATTCGCGTCGAGGTCGCGCGCTTCGACGGCTCGCTTCCGATCGAGAGCGCGTGGACTCCTCCCGCCTCCTGGTACTTGGCCCCGGAGTTCCTCGCGTGGGAGCGCGCGCAGGTCTTCCGACGCACGTGGCAGGCCGTGGGACGTGTGGATCAGCTGAAGCAGCCCGGAGACTACTTCGCGGGCTGCCTGCTCGACGATCCGTACGTGGTGCTGCGGGACCACGACGGGACGATCCGTGCGTTCCACAACGTGTGCCGCCACCACGCCGCGGAGATCTGCCGAGGGGAAGGGAGCCTCGGCGAGCTCGTCTGCCCCTATCACGGCTGGACCTACCGCTTGGACGGGAGCCTCGCCCGCGCGCCGCGCCTCGGGCGCAGCCTCGTCTTCGAGCGCGAGCGCTTTTCGCTGAAACCGGTCGCGGTGGAAACGTGGGGGCCCCTGATCTTCGTTCATCTGGGGGAGGATCCTCCGCCGCTCGCGCCCCAGCTCGCGGATCTGGCGCCGCGCCTTGACGCGATGGGAACGGCGGATCTGAGCTTCGTCGCGCGCCGCTCGTACGACATCCGCTGCAATTGGAAGGTGTACGTGGACAACTACCTCGACGGCGGGTACCACGTCTCCGTCCTCCACAAGGCGCTGGCGGGGCAGCTCGATCTCGACACCTACGTGACCGAGCTGTTCGAGCGGGTCTCCATCCAGTCCTGCCGCTCTCCGGAGACCGCCCCCGTCGAGTCGGGGGGCGACTTCCCGGAGCGGATCGGGCCGCAGGCGCTTTACGCATTCGTCTATCCGAACTTCATGCTCAACCGCTACGGGCCGATCCTGGACACCAACTGGGTGATTCCGGTCGCGCACGACCGGACCCGCGTGATCTTCGACTTCTACTTCCAGGACACCGAGGGGCCGGAAGCGCGGGAGTTCATCGAGCGCAGCATCGAGGCCAGCCATCGGGTGCAGGAAGAGGACGTGTCGATCTCGGAATCGGTTCAGAAGGGGCTGGGATCGCCCGCCTACGATCGGGGGATTTATGCCCCCGGCATCGAGACGGCCGCCTATCACTTCCACCGAATGCTCTCGGCCGATCTACGGGCGGGCCTCGCCTCGTCCTAGGCCTCGAACCGGCCGCGCAGTCCGATCGGGACGACGGGGCAGGCGTCGTCGGGACGACGGAACAGCCGGTGCCGCGCGCGGGCCACGAGGTCGTACACCGCATCGGCGAGGAACGCGGGCACGATCGCGATCGCGGTTCCTACCCACGACCAGAGCCCTCCCAGTCGGCGGAGCGCGTGCGCGACTCCCGCGGAGCGGATGAGGAGGCGGCCGTCGTGGGTCCTGACGACCACGCTGTCCGGGAGCCCCGCTCTCTCGCTCTCCGGCACCAGGGCGGCGAACGTCCTGCCTTGGAGCGGAGCGAAGCGGAACCGCGAGCCGTCGGGGTCGCGGGCCAGGAGGAAGGTAACGAACCCGTGACACAGGCCGCAGGTGCCGTCGTAGAAGACGCGGTCGGGGTCAGAAGAGGCGTTCACGGGAGACCTGGACGATCGTGCGCAGGGCCGGATACGCCTCCACCAGCTCCCCGGGCGCCTCAGGGGCGATCCCGGTGATCAAGTGTTTCAGCTGGAGCGCGTTGACGAGGGCTTGCCCGCGGAAATGGTTGTTGGCGATGGCGTAAAGGGCGTTCGCGTGGCGTCCCATCTCGCGAGCCGCGTCGGCGATCGGAGCGAGCTCGGTGGGGTCGTAGAGGTAGTCGTACCGCTCGTCGCGATCCGCCGCGGGGTCGAACCATCTCGCGGCGTTCCGGCCGTGCAACCTCAGGTAGGCCACCCTCGAGGTCACGCGCGGTTGAAAGGGGAGAACCGACGCACCGGCCCGCGGCTGATCGACGACGCAGAATCCCGCGCCCAGCTCCCGCATCCACGCGGCCGCATGGTCGTCGTCCCAGGAGACGTGCCGCACTTCGACGACGACCGGCCAGCCGGCGAGCCCGTCGAGGAGCCGTCCGAGGCGCGCGCGGCTCTCGGGAGTCCAGTGGAACGATTGCGGGAACTGCACGAGGAGAGCGCCCAGGACCCCGGCGTCATGGAGCGGGGCGAGCCCGTCGAGCGTGGCGCGGCGGAGCGGCGCGGGATCGTCCCACGCCTCGTGGGTCCACGACCGGTGCGCCTTGGCGGTGAACCGGAAACCTGGACGGTCTTCTACCCGCCGCAGCCACGAGGTCGCAACGGCGGCCTTCACGGGACGGTAGAACGTGGCGTTGACCTCGACGGCATCGACGTACCGCGCGATCCAGGCGAGCTTGTCGAAGCCGCGGGACGATCCGGACGGATAGACGATCCCGTTCCAGTCGGGATAGTCCCACCCCGCGACGCCGACCCAGGTCATCCCATGAGGGGATCAGGATACCCTTCGGGTCCCCCGCCGGGATCCAGGACGGGGGCTACCGCTCGGAGCCCGACCTGTCGTACTCTCTCCGGGATTTCCCGCCGCTTGATCGTGGTCTCGTTCGCCTGTGGGGCGCGTCCTTCCTGAGGACGCGAGGCGTGGTGGGGTGGATTCAACGGGTCCGACATCTCCCGTGACGGGGGGAAAGCGAATCGTCGCGCTCGACGGCGCGAGGGGGCTGGCCATCCTCGCCGTCATGCTCGGCCACATGACGGACTACGGAGGACTACGCCCGCTCGTCCCCGTGGACAAGGCTTACCACGCGATCGCGTCGCTCGGCGGCCTCGGCGTGGACCTGTTCTTCGTGCTGTCCGGATTCCTGATCACGGGGATCCTCTTGGACTCGAAGGGTTGCGACGGGTACTTCCGAACGTTCTACGCTCGCCGCGTACTGCGGATCTTCCCCGTTTACTACGCGTTCCTGTTCGTGGTGTTCGTGATTCTCCCGCGGCTGACGCCCGCCGGGAGTCCGTTGAGGTCGGTTCTCCCCGAGCAGGGGTGGTATTGGAGTTACCTCGCCAACTACCGCATCGCGGCGACGGGCTGGCCCGTGTATGGCGGCATCGGCCACTTCTGGTCGCTGGCCGTCGAGGAGCAGTTCTACCTCTTCTGGCCGATCCCGGTGTTTCTCCTCGGGCGGCCGGCGTTCCGCGCGCTGTGCGTCGCACTGGTCGTCGCCGGGCCGTTGGTTCGCCTGGCGATGTGGTGGCACGGGCTTCCCGCCATCGCAAACGTCGCCGGCCCGGCGCGCGTCGATGCGCTCGCGCTCGGCGCGCTGATCGCGGTGCTCGTCCGCGAGAAGGACGGCCTCGCCCTGCTGCACCGATGGGCACGCCCGGCTGGTGTCGCCTCCGCGGTGGCCCTGACTCTTCTGTTGATCCTGTTCGGAGGATGGAACACCAAGGCCCCGGTCATACCGATCGGGGGCCGCAGCCTGACGATCCTCGCGAGCGCCGGCCTGATCGCACTCGCGCTCCGCTCGCCGGAGCGCCGGGGTGCAGGCCGCCTGTTCTCCCATCCCGTGCTGGTGTTCTTCGGGACGATCTCCTACGGGCTCTACGTCGTCCACCCGCCGCTGTTGATACTCTTGCGAGATCTCGGTCTGTCCGCCTCGACGCTCCCGGCCATTTTCGGGTCGCGGCTTCCGGGGCAGATCCTGTTCATCGCCGTCGGCGGCGCCGCGTCGACCGCGATCGCCTGGGCCAGCTGGCGTTGGTTCGAGTCTCCGATCCTGCGCTGGAAATCGCGTTTCCCGTACGAAAGGGTTCCCGTGAGCGACAGGCGGCCGCGCGCCGCGCGGGACAACGTGGTCGCCATGCGCCGGCCGGACAACCCGCTCACCCGCCGCAGCTGGTCGCCCGGGGCGCCCGAACGGCGCTCCGCGCAAAGGTCCGGCTAGCGAGCCTCGGCCAAGAGGGCGTTCAGATCGAGCGGCCTCGTGTACATCGCGAGGCCGCCCTTCGCGTCGCGCGGCCACTCCTCGCGCGGGCGATCGCGGTACAGCTCGACGCCGTTCCCGTCCGGGTCGCGAAGGTAGACGGCCTCGCTGACCCCGTGATCGGCGACCCCTTCGAGCTCGATCCCCGCGGAGAGGACGCGCCGGACGGCTTCACCGAGTGACCGGCGGTCGGGGAACCGGAGGGCCAGGTGGTACAGGCCGGTAGTTCCCGGAGGCGGCCAGTCTCCTCCCTCGCTTTCCCACGTGTTCAGCCCGACGTGGTGGTGGTAGCCGCCGGCGCCGAGAAAGGCGGCCTGGGCCCCGAAGCGTTGGTTGACCGTGAGCCCGATCACGTCCCTGTAGAACGCGATCGCGCGATCGAGGTCCGCGACCTTGAGGTGGACGTGGCCGACGTCGGTACGCGGGTCGAGGATCGGCGGCATGGGCCCTCCCGAGATTCGAGGCGGATACCGTCAGATGGGAATCGGCTCGAACGCAGGGTACTCGGGAGTCCACTGGGAGGCCACCACCCGCGCCTGAAGCTCGTCGTGAGGGCACGCGGGGGCGACGCCGTCGTCCTGGGCCTGCCGCGCGACCGCGAAGGCGACGTCCACCGCCACGCGGCGAAGATCGCGGATCGCCGGGAGGAGCGATCCGTAGGGATCGGAGATCGCGGGAGAGGCGTCGGCGAGCGCGCGCGCGGCGGCGCGGAGCATCCGGTCGGTGACTCGCCGCGCCTTCGCGGCGACGACGCCGAGCCCGAGCGCGGGGAAGACGAACACGTTGTTGCACTGCGCGATCGGGACCCTGCGCCCGCCGATCTCGACCGGCGGGAAGGGCGACCCGGTCGCGACGATCGCCCGGCCGTCGGTCCATCGCAAGAGGTCCGCCGGGACGGCTTCGGCGCGGTCGGTCGGATTCGAGAGGGGGAAGATGATCGGGCGGTCGGTGGCGCGCGCCATGGCGCGGACGATCGGCTCCGTGAACGCTCCCGCGGCGGTCGAGAGACCGATGAGCACGGTCGCCGGGACGCTTCGAACGACATCTTCCAGCCCGCACCGGCCGTTCGCCGTCTTCGGCCAGCCCGCCACCGCCGACGCCGATTGCGCGAAGCGCCGCTGCTCCGCCGACAGGTCGGTCCGGGCGTCGTGAACGAGCCCGTCCTTGTCCACGACGACGATGCGGGAGGCGGCATCGGCCGCCTCGATGCCGTCTTCGATCATCGCCGCGCGGAGGGATTCGGCGACGCCGATCCCCGCGGAGCCGGCCCCGAGGATCACGATCGTCTGGTCGCGAAGCCTCCGTCCGGCCACCTTGGCGGCCGCAAAGACGGCGCCCAACGCCACCGCCGCCGTGCCCTGGATGTCGTCGTTGAAGGTCAGCATCGTGTCGCGATAACGCTCGAGAATCGGACGGGCGTGGGCGATCGCGAAATCTTCCCATTGGAGAAGCGCGTCCGGCATCTCGTCGCGAACCCCGGCGACGAACCGGTCCACGAAGGCGTCGTATTCGGACCCGTTCAGCCGCTCGTGTCGCCACCCGAGGTACTCGGGATCGCGAAGACGCTCGACGTTGTTCGTGCCGGCGTCGATGATGATCGGCAGCGTGCGCTCCGGGCGGATGCCGCCGAGCAGGGCATAGAGTGCCAGCTTCCCGATCGGGATTCCCAGCCCGCCCACCCCCTGGTCGCCGATCCCCAGGATCCGCTGGCCGTCCGTCACGACGATGACGTCGACCTCGGGGTTGGGACGGTTGCGGAGCACCTGGCCGATCTGGTCGCGGAGAGGGTACGAGACGAAGAGCCCGCGCGGGCGGCGGTAGATATGGGAGAAATGCACGCACGCTTCGGCGACCACCGGCGTGTAGATGATCGGGAGCATTTCCTCGGCGTGATCCAGGAGGAGCTTGTAGAAGAGCGTCTCGTTGGTGTCCTGGAGCGCACGGAGGTAGATGTGCCGCTCGAGGTCGTCGCTCTTGCGCCGGTACGCCTCGTAGGCGCGCACCGTCTGCTGCTCCAGGGTCTCGACGAGCGGCGGGAGCAGGCCGATCAGATCGAAGTCGCGGCGCTCGATCTCGGTGAAGGCGGTTCCCTTGTTCAACAGAGGCGCGTCGAGAAGCCTCCGGCCTCTCAAGCCGACGCGCACCGTGCTCATACGACCCCCTCCGTGCCGACCGTCTCGAAGCGCCCGATCGGCGTCTCCTCGTCGGTCAGCGCCTCGCAGGCGCGGTCGAGGAGCGCATACTCCCCGGCCCATCGTTCCCGGAACCGCTCGAAGTCCGCCTCCGTGCGCCAGCGGTCGATGGTGACATACGACCCGTCCTTGCTCCGGAGCAGCTCGGTCCCGAGATAGCCGGTCCCCGTCCGGAAGAACTCCGCCCAGTCGCCCGACGGGCCGTAGGCCGCTTCGAAGGACGCCGCGGCGTCCTTCCGCGGCCGGAACTTCCAGATGATCGTGAACATCGCCCTGCGATCCTTCACGACCCGCCGAGGGCCGCCGCGACCAGGCCCCGCAGTCGTCCCTTGAGGCCCGCGGGGTTTTCGGACCCGGCCCACCGAATCGCGACCTCGACGACGTTCGTCCCCCGGAGGACCACCCAGCGCGCGCCCGCCGACGAGGTACCGAAGAACGCGCGGTCGCCGATCCCGCCTTCTTCGGCGACCGACGACCCCGATCCCTCGAGACGCCCCAGGGCGTACTCCCGGGTCGCCGCCTTCGCCGCGAGAGCGGCCGACGCGAAGGAGGTCACCGAGACGACGATCGAGGCGGCGGCGGAGTCGTAGGTGCACATCGTGAGGCGGCCGCCGGTCGCGGAGTCCTGCATTGGGCCCGCGGGGGTCGCGGCGAGGACCGGTCCACCGAGGACCGCGGCGACGTCGTTCCGGCCCACGAGCCCGCACGGGTCGGAGGCTGCGGCCGGCGCGGCGAGCGCAAGCGCGGCGACGAACCCCAACCGGGACGTAAGACGGGACATGGCGCCTCCGACGACGAGCGGGATTATCGCTCAGTCCCGGGCCGGGGCTCGCCGTCCCCTTCGAGGAGCTTCCGGATCTCCCGGACGAGCGCCGCATTGAGGTCGAAGTGACGCTCGAGGAACGCGAGGATCGCCGCCGCGGAAGGGGCGGAGCCCTCGTACCCCCGGAGAAAGCCGGGAAGAGCGGCGGCGGTCACCGGGAACCGTCGCTCGAACCGCCGCGCGGGGTCGTACGGATCCCGCGGCGCGGGTCCCTCCGGCTCGATGAGAGCCGCGAGCTCCACGACCCGGTCCACGGCGTGGCCCTGGATCAGGCGCGCCGCGGCGAGGCGCTCGCCGCGCGCATGGCGGCCGAGGCCCGCGTGGAGATTCGTGAGCGCCTCCCCGAGCAGCCAGTCTCGGTCGGGCGTCGCGGAGCCGGATCGCGGCTCGGCGGGGAGCCGGATCGATGCGTCG
This sequence comes from Acidobacteriota bacterium, assembly GCA_041500265.1. Taxonomy (GTDB): domain Bacteria; phylum Acidobacteriota; class Polarisedimenticolia; order Polarisedimenticolales; family DASRJG01; genus DASRJG01. Next base: position 14,993 of record JBGQLU010000010.1, read on the forward strand.
ACGTCGTCGCGCTTCCAGACGACGCGCCCGGGCGCGAACGGGATCGTGCGAAGCTCGCCCGGCTCGAACACGGCGAACTCGCAAACGATCCCGTCGTCGAACATCGCCTTGTAGCCGTCTCGTGTGTTGCGGTACCGGAAGGCGACGGGTGCGGCGGCTTCGAGCCAGTCGAGCCGTCCGAGGAATTGCGCCTTCGTTCCCGGGGCCACGATCGCGAAGAAGTCGAGGTCGGACCAGGCGTCCGCGCGCTCCACCTCGACGCCGACCGAGCCGAGCGCGATCAGCGCAAGCGCGTCGCCGGTCCGCTCGAGCGAGCTCCCGATGGCGTCGAGTCGCGCGAGCAGGACCTCGCGGCGGGATCCGGGGCTCATGGGACGGGAAGGATGCGGCGCTGGTCGAACGTTCCCCGCCACGACACGACGGTGAATCGTGCCCGGTCGGCGCGCGCGAAGAAGGCCTTGCGGGGGATGAACCGCCCGTGGTTCACCCCGAAGTACCAGGGGGCCTCCACGACGATCAGGATCTCCTCGGCAACGATGCCGGCGACGAAGTCGGCCGTCTCCGCCGCGTCCTCGCGCGGCGCGTCGGGGGTGAAAAGGAAGTCGGCCACGACCCGCGCCGAGGCGACGTCGTGCTCGTAGAGCACTTCGAAGGAGCCCTCGGGACGTTCGCGGATCACCAGGCGGTGGCGGCGTCCCGGCGAGGGAGCCGGGACATCGAGGTCGAGGCGGCCGCCCGGGTCGTGGATCGCGGCGAAACGCTCCCATTCGGGAAAGCGCTGCAGCAGGTTGGCCGCCAGAAGTCGCGAGGCGGGGGAAAGGGCGGCGTCGCGGAGCGGGCTCACGTAGGGTGTTAACGCACCGGGAGCCGCAAAGTCGCGCATCGCTCCAGAATACTCGCGATCCGCTCTGCTATTCTGCCGCACCATGCCGCACGTCAAGGCCAAGCCCTCGATCGACCCCATCTTTCGCCCCCGATCGGTCGCGGTCATCGGCGCCTCCCGCAAACGCCAGACGATCGGGCGGGAGATCCTCTCGAATCTCGTGGGATTCGAGCTCAACGGGGCCGTGTATCCGGTCAACCCGAAGGCGGAGTCGATCAACTCGATCCGCTGCTATCGCTCGATCACGGACGTCCCGGGAACGGTCGATCTCGCCGTGGTGACGGTGCCCAAGGAGCGGGTGCTCTCGGTCGTGGACGCGTGCGGGCGCAAGGGGGTGAAAGGGCTCGTCGTCATCACCGCCGGCTTCCGCGAGGTCGGCGCGGCGGGAGCCGCGCTCGAGGCCAAGCTCCGCACCAAGCTCCACCGGTACGGGATGCGGATGGTGGGGCCGAACTGCATGGGTGTCGTCAACACCGATCCCGAGGTCCGGCTGAACGCGACGTTCGCGTCGTCGCACCCGGTCCGCGGGAACGTCGGCTTCGTCTCGCAGTCCGGGGCCTTGGGCGAGGCGATCCTCGCCGACGCCGCCGAGAACGGCATCGGCGTCGCGATGTTCGTCTCGATGGGCAACAAGACGGACATCTCCGGGAACGACCTCCTGGAGTACTGGGAGGACGATCCTGACGTCGGGGCGATCCTCATGTACCTCGAGTCCTTCGGCAATCCGCGGCGATTCACGGAGATCGCCCGGCGCGTCACGCGGAAGAAGCCGATCGTCACCGTCAAGGCGGGGCGGACGGCGCAAGGGGCGCGGGCCGCCTCCTCCCACACGGGATCGATCGTCGGCCTCGACACCGCATCGGAGTCGCTCCTCGACCAGTGCGGCGTGCTCCGTTGCTCGTCGATGGGGGAGATGTTCACCCTCACGCAGGCGCTCGCGAACCAACCGGTTCCCAAGGGGAACCGGATCGCCATCGTGACGAACGCCGGGGGGCCGGGGATCCTCTGCACCGACGCGCTCATCGGTGCCGGGATGTCGTTGGCCGAGCTCACGGGGGCGACACGCAAGGCGCTGTCGAAGATCGTCCCTCAGGAGGCTTCGACCCGGAACCCGGTCGACATGATCGCCTCGGCCGACGGCACGCGGTACCGCCGCGTTCTCGACGTGGTGAAAAAAGACCCCGGGGTGGACGGGATCGTCGCGATCTTCGTCTCGCCGATCACGATCGACGCCTTCGAGGTCGCGCGCGCGATCGCCGCCGCGGCGACCGGCGTCAAGCCGGTGCTGTCGGTGTTCATGGGCAAGCAGCGCAGCGAGGAAGGGGTCGCCTGGCTCCGCCGGCACCGCGTGCCGGTCTACCGCTTCCCCGAGGAGGCGGCGGCCGGGATGACCGGCCTCGCGCGCTACCGCGAGATGCGCGACCGGCCCGTCGGGAAGCGCGTCCGCTTCCGCGCCGATCCGGCGCGGGCGAGACGGGCGATCGCGGCGGCGCGGCGGGCCGGCCGTACGCATTTGGCCCCACGCGAGGTCGCGGAGGTCTTGGCGGCGTATGGCTTCCCCCTGGCCCCTTCTCGCCTCACCCGCACGGCGGGCGAGGCGATCGACGCGGCGGTAGCGCTGGGGTATCCGGTCGTCTTGAAGGCCGTCTCGAAGGTCATCTCCCACAAGTCGGACGTCGGGGGCGTGAAGGTGGACCTCCGAAACGCCGACGAGCTCGCGGCGGCTTTCCACGAGATGACCGATCGCCTGCGGAAGCGCGACCCCCGGCTCGAGGTGCAGGTGCAGAAGATGATCCAAGGAGGCCGCGAGACGATCCTCGGGATGACGCGCGATCCGCAGTTCGGGCCCGTTTTGATGTTCGGCCTCGGAGGGATCTTCGTCGAGGTCATGAAGGACGTCTCGGTGCGACTGCACCCGCTCACCGACGCGACCGCCCGGGCGATGATCGAGCGGATCAAGGGTTACCCTCTGCTCGCCGGGGCCCGCGGCGAGAAGGCGGTCGACCTCCGCTTCCTGGAGGCGTGCCTCCTGCGTCTGTCGCAGATGGTCGGCGATCTCGACGACGATCTCGCCGAGCTCGACATCAATCCGCTGATCGTGACCGACCGCGGTGCGACGTCGTTCGTGGTCGATGCCCGGATCGAACTGGCCGCGGGCTAGAAGGGAACAGCAACCGAATTTCTCGCGGAGGAATTTCGGTTGCTGTCCCCCATCAGTTCTGGTCGGGCGGCGGCATGGGCCCCATGGGACGCGGGGGGCGCATCTTCTGGAGCTGGTCCTGCTGCTCCGCCGTCAAGAGATTCTTGACCCGGATCATCATCCCCATGTGGGCCGTCTTGATCGTCTTCTCGAGGTCCATGGTCTGCGAGGCGAGAGCCAGGGCCGCGGCTTCGTCGACCTGCGTTTTCGCGAGGAGCGCGTGGAGCTGCTCCGCCATCGCCCGCAGGCTCTGGTGCGCCGGGTCCACGCGGGCGTGGGTCGCGTCGATGTCTTTCTTGATCGCCGCGACCTGGTCGTCCGTGAGCGCGAGCGATTCCTGGTTCTGGAGCACGAACTCGGGGGGGAACAGGTTGTGCTCGAGCGCCGGTCCGCCCCACGGGCCGTGAGGATGACCGTCCATCATCCGGTCGGGGCCGCCGGACGGGCCGTGGGCTCCCGCGAGGGCGACGCTCGCGGCGAATACGCACACACTCACGATCAGGCGCTTGTTCATCGCGTGCTCCTTGAGGCGCCGGGCGAGCCGGCGCCGGGCGAAGTTTCGAGGGAAGCGAGGTCCAGGAACGGGTCCGTCGGGGCCGACCACGACGAGATTTCCGCGGCCTTGGCGATCGAGTCCTCGACCGGCCTTGGGCGGTCGGCTTTCGGAAGGAGGAGTCCCACCACCGCGACACCCGCCGCGACCGCGCCGGCGAGAGCGATCCACACCGCGGCGCGGTGCGAGGCAGCCCGCCCTCCGGAGGACGAGGACAGCCGTGCCGCCCGCAACGAATCCGCGAAGGGAGGCGCCTCGGAGAGGTCGCTCGAGCGGAGCGCCTTGAATCGTGCGGCCAGATCGCGGTCGAAATCACGTTCGTTCATCGATGCACCTCCGGGACGAGGATCCGGCGGAGACGGGCCTTGCCGCGCTCGTAGTGCACGCGCGCCGAGCCGATCGACAGGTCGAGGACTCCGGCCGCTTCCACGATCGTGAGCCCCTGATAGAAGACGAGGTGCAACACCTCCCGCTGACGGCGCGACAGTCGGGAGAGCGCCTCGGCGAGGGCTTTCGCCCGGAACGATTCGGCGGTCTCGGCTTCGGGGCCCCGAACGGGCGCCGGCTCGACTCGGAGACGAGTGAGGCGGGCGAGCCCCCGCGCCGAAAGCCACGCGCGGCGTCTTTCGCCGGCGGCGGTCGTGCGAATGACGGCGTAGAGCCAGGTCTTGAAGGACGATCGTCCGTCGAACCGCGCCTCTCCGGCGAGGACTCTCGCGTACGCCGACTGGAGCGCGTCCTCTGCAGCCGCGCGGTCCCGTCCGCAGCAAGCCAGGGCCCATCCCCACGCCTCCGCGTGCAGCGATTCGAGGAGTTCGCCCGTCGAGGCCGGTTCGGATCGTTCGAGTGTGGCTTCCATGGTCTTCATCGGGTTCGTGGGTCGGCACGGCCCTTCGTATGACGCCGCATGGCGTCGGGACGCAAGCGGGGTCTATGGTACCTGCGCCGGTGGATTCGGAGGGAGAGGGCCGTGCATTGGGTCCCGGGTGTGGAAGGCGTTCTCGTCGATCTGGACGGAACGCTGGTCGTGCACGGGACCGAGGCAGTCCCGGGTGCGGCGGCGTTCCTCGCCCGGCTTCGTGGGCGAAGCGTACCGTTCCGCGTCTGCAGCAACAACACCCGCCGCTCCCGCTCGATGATCTGCTACCAGCTGGAGCGCGCCGAGTTCGAGATCAACGCGGAGGACGTGCTCCTTCCCGCCTCCCTGGCGCGCCAGTCGATCGTCGAGTCGGGAGCCCTGCGGGCGATGTTGCTCGTGCCCGAGGTGAGCCTTCCGGATTTCCACGGCGTCGTGCCCGACGACAGCCACCCGGACTGGGTCGTGCTCGGCGATCTCGGCTCCGGATTCACCCATGAGCGTCTCTCCGCGGCCTTCCGAGCGATCCGCGCCGGAGCTCGCTTCATCGCGCTCCACCGGAATCCGTTCTGGGTCGACGACGTCATCCGCGAGGACGTCTTGGACGTGGGGGCCTACGCCGCCGCGCTGCAGTACGCGACCGGAGTCGCCCCGGTCGTCGTCGGAAAGCCCGAGGCGCCGTTCTTCCGGCTCGCCGTCGACGAGCTGGGGCTCGACCCGCATCAGGTCTTGATGATCGGGGACAGCGTCGCGAACGACGTCGCCGGCGCCGCGGCGATCGGCTGCAAGACCTGCCTCGTTCGCGGGACCGCCTTCCGGGAAGAGGCCCTCCGTTCGTCTCGCTACCGACCCGACCTGGTCGTCGGATCGGTGGCGGATCTCGTTCCCTAGAGCGGGATCCGCTCCCCTTCGGCGGCGATGCCGAAGCCCCGCGCGCGAATCGATCGAGCGGCCTCCCCGTCGGGATCCAGGGCGCGATTCGAGTGGTTGAGGTGGGTGAACAGAACCCGCAGCCGTCCTCCGCCGACCTCGTCCCCCAGGAGCGCCATCGTGGAGGTCATCAGCGGATGGCCGATCGTCGCGATGTCCCGCCCCGGGAGCTCGTCGGCCGCGTAGAAGGTGCCGTCGAGAAGAGCGACTTCGCACCCCTCGAGCGCTCGGGTCGGCGGGGTCGGCCACCCCTCCCACGGGGCGGTGTCGGGGACGTACACGACGGTCCGAAGCGGCCCGGCGATCTTGAATCCGACCGTGTCGGAGTCCTCGTCGCGGTGAGGGACCGTGAGCGGGGTCACGCGCACACCGTCTCCCAGCTCGACCGCCGTCCCCGGATCCAGAGGACGAATGTCGATCTCGTCCCGCGCGAGGAGCCGCGACCAGGGGAGATTGCCGGAGAGGACGGTGCCGACGCGCGCGGTCGCGTACACCGCCAGGCGGTGCGAATCGATCGCCTCGAAGCCGAAGAACGCGAGCCCCAGGATGTGCCCCATGTGAACGTGCGTCACGAAGATGCCGTCCACGGGAGCCCGATCGACGCCCCCGCGGGGATGCGCTCCGACCGCGGGGAGCAGGTCGAGCTGCTCGCGCAGGTCGGGGGTCGCGTCCACGAGGTAACGGCGGCCGCTCGCCGGAAGGACGATGGCGAGCGAGGCGACCCGCCGCCGGCGTCTCGGATCGGATCTGGCCGCCTCGCACCGCGGGCAGGTGCAGGCGGCGTGCGGGAGCCCGCCGTCCTGGGCGGTCCCGAGCACGACGAGGTACGGCCTCGCGGAGGTCGAACCGGGTGCCTGCGCGGGGACGCCTCGCGGCTCGCACGCGCCGGTCGCGACCGCGAGCGTCACGGCCAGGGCGTACCGCGCGCGATCAGAAACCGAAGCCGATCGAGACGTGCGGTCCGGAGAAGCCGATGAATCCGCGGGGGTGGACATAGACCGGATCATAGACCCCGGCGCCGTAAGGGACTCGGGGCGCCACGATCACCCCATACGGGGACACGCAGGGCGGCCGGCCGACGAACGCTCCGTAGCCGTACGCGGGCCCGTACCCATACCCGTACCGGTATCCGTACCCGGGCCCGTAGCTGTACGCGGGTCCGTACCCGTACCCGTGCCCGCGCCCGTACCCGTACGCGTGAGTGTTCCCGTACCGGTACCCGTGCCCGTACGCGTGACCGTGAACCTGACCGTGGCCGGAACGGTAATCGCGCTGGTGTCCGTCCTGGGCGCCGGCCATGGAGGTCGAGACGGCGAGGGCAGCGATTCCGATTCCCAAGGCTGCAACGATCTCTCGAATCACGCTCGTGGTCGATTGCATGGCATGTCTCCTCTCGTCGCCGGGGCAGTTGCCAGAAGCGCGCCAGGGCGGCGGAGCTCGGAAACTGGGGAGATTTCGAGGTTGGAGTCCGCGCCGGAGGACAGGGACGGGCCGGGGGCCGTCCCCGCAGGGCGACGCAACCGCGTCAGTGGGCGAGGATCCAATCGGCGATGCGTGTCACGACCGCCGGGTCGACCTTTCCCGGAATCCCGTACTCGGCGCCGCTCGAGCGCCCCGCGACCTTCATGAACAGGTGATTGAGGTCCGGGAACGACGCGTAGCTCACGCGTCCGCCGTCGTCGCCCACCGCCGAACGCAACGCGTCGAAGTCCAGGTCCTTGCGCACCTGGATGTCCTTCTCTCCTTGAAGGACGAGCACCGGCACCTTCGCCTCCTTGACCGCCTTGGTGACGTCGAGCGCCAGGACCTCGCGCCAGTAGGATCGGGGCGCGCCCAGAATGGAGGGGGCGTCGGGGGTGGAGGGATCCCGCACCTTGGCGAACTCGTCGCGCATCTGCTTCGTTTGCTCGGCCAGATCGTCGGAGCTCTGCCCCAGGAGTTTTCCGCCGAACTCCGTTTGATCGATGATCACCGCGTCGATCGGCCGGACCGCCGGGGCCATGAGGACGAAGCCGCGCACGGTGCCCGCATCCCGCGCGACCTTGGGCGCCACCATCGCTCCCTCGGAATGGCCGACAACGAAGACCCGTTTCGGGTCGATGCCCGGGGTCGATCCCAGAGCGAGGAGCGCCGCCGCCGCATCTTCGTAGTATTCGGCGGCGAGCGTCGCCTTGGCCTTGTCCTTCAGCGCGCGGGTTCTCTTGTCGAAGCGGATCGACGCGATGCCGCGATCGCCCAACCCCCGGGCGATGTCGAGGAACGGCTTGTTCGGGCCGATCGTTTCGTCCCGGTCGTTGGGACCCGAGCCCGAGAGGAAGACGACCCCCGGAACCGTGCCCGGCGCCTTCGGGACCAGGAGGATCGCGGGCAAGGCCCCGGCCGGGCCGGCGACCTCCGTCAGCTTCTCTCGCGCGTCGGCGGCCGAGCCGGCGGCGCCCGGAGATGCCGCGAGGGCGGCGTAGCCGCTGCGGGTGATGACGAGTTCCTGGATCGGAACTTGAACCTCGAGCATCGCGCCGTCGGACGCAGAGGCGACGACGTCCATCGCCACCGTCGCGATCGTGATCCGGTAGGTCCGGGTGGAGACCGGCTTCGCATCGAGCGTCGCCTTCCCGTCCGCCATGCGCTTCACCGTGCCGGGGATCGCCTGCCCGACCTGGGGCACGAGAAAGGTGTACGCGCGCTCCTGATCGGCGGCGAGGTCGGCGAGACGGCGCGTCAAGAGGTCGAAATGCGAATCGATCGTGTTGTCGAGAAGCACGACCGGCGGCTTGGCGGGGACGTCCTGGCTCTTGAGCGGCTCGGTCCCACCCTTCGGGTAGAGGGCAACGGTGTAGCCGCTCTCGACGGCGGTCGTCTTGATCGTTACCTGCTGGCCCGGGAAGTCCACGTCGAGCCGGTAGGAGACCGGCGTCCCGTCCGGCTTGGTCTCGAGATCCTGGGTGAGCGTCCCGGACGTTCCGTTCGGGAGCGTGAGCCGCGCGGTACCGGTGATGGCGCGTCCCGATTCCGACGTCACGACGGACATGTCCTCGGTTCCGAAGGGTTTCCCGCCGACGGTCGTCTGGTAGGTGACCTTCACCGGCGTGGCGACGGCGGGCTTCGACGCCGGCGTGGTTCCCGGGGCGGCGAGCGCGGCCGCGGCGGCGAAGAGTGCGGCCGGAAAAGCGATCGAGCGATGCATGGTCCTGTCTCCCCTCCCGCCCGGTCGCGACGACACGCCGCTCCCGCCGCGAGTTGTATACAAATCAGTATACAAGACCCCCGGTCCGCGCTCGGGCTCCGGGCGACACGAGGTCGCGCGGGCTACACTCTCCCCGGCCCGGAGGCCAGGCCCTTGCAGCGTCCGATCATCACCGGAACCACGATCCTCTGCGTCCGCCGCGGCCCGCGGGTCGCGATGGCCGGCGACGGGCAGGTCACCCTCGATCGAACGGTCGTGAAGCACCGGGCCAAGAAGGTCCGCCGTCTCGCCGGGGGGGGGCGTCATCGCGGGATTCGCGGGGGCTGCGGCCGACGCCTTCGCCCTCCTGACCCGGTTCGAGGACAAGCTCGCCGAGCACCAGCAGCAGCTCGACCGCGCGGCGGTCGAGCTGGTCAAAGACTGGCGGACCGACCGCGTTCTCCGCCGTCTCGAGGCGATGCTGATCGTCGCGGACGTCCGCACGACCCTCCTGTTGTCCGGGACGGGAGACTTGATCGAGCCCGACGACGGCGTCGTGGGCATCGGCTCGGGATCGGTGGCGGCGATCGCCGCGGCGCGGGCGCTCCTCCACCACACCGATCTTCCGCCGGCGGCGGTGGTCGGCGAGGCGCTCGCGATCGCCGCTTCGCTCGACCTGTACACCAACGACACGCTCACCATCGAGGAGCTCTAGGCCCGTGGTCTTCTACATGCCCGGTCACGTCGAGGCCGGCGCCTCCTCGGCCGATCGAACGCCGCGCCAGATCGTCGCCGAGCTCGACCGCCACATCGTCGGCCAAGCGGCGGCCAAGCGCGCGGTCGCGATCGCGCTCAGAAACCGCATCCGCCGCCAGAAGCTCCCTCCGGACCTCGCGGCGGAAATCCTCCCGAAGAACATCCTGATGATCGGGCCGACCGGAGTCGGAAAGACCGAGATCGCCCGGCGCCTCGCGAAGCTCGCAGGGGCCCCGTTCCTGAAGGTCGAGGCGTCGAAGTTCACCGAGGTCGGCTACGTCGGCCGGGACGTCGATTCCATGGTCCGCGATCTGGTCGAGGTCGCGATCGAGCTGACCCGGAAGGAGCGCCGCGGGCAGGTGGCCGGCCCGGCGTCCCAGGCCGCGCGGCGGCGGCTGCTCGATCTCCTGCTCCCGCCGCGACCCCGTGCCGCGCGGCCCGCCGACGCCGCAGCCGCCGCGCGCGAGGCGGAGGAGGACGCGTCGTGGCGGGCCAGCCGGGAGACGCTCCTCCGTCGCCTCGACGCCGGGGAGCTCGAGGAGCGGATCGTCGAGATCGAGGTGGCGGCGTCGAGCGGCGCGGCATTCCGCCTCTTCACGCCGGGTGGCATGGAAGAGATGGATCTCAGCCTGAAGGAGATGATGCCGGGCCTGTTCCCCACGAAGACGCGGCAGCGCCGGCTCACCGTCCGCGAGGCACGGGAGACGTTCGAACGGGAAGAGGAAGAAAAGCTCCTGGACGCCGACCAGATCGCCCGCGACGCGATCGCGAGGGTCGAGTCGTCCGGCATCCTGTTCATCGACGAGATCGACAAGATCGCCGGAAGCCGTGGCATCCAAGGGCCGGACGTCTCGCGTGAGGGGGTGCAACGCGATCTGCTTCCCCTCGTCGAAGGAACGCTCGTCCACACGAAGCACGGCCTCGTGAAGACCGACCACATCCTCTTCGTCGCGGCCGGAGCGTTCCACGTGGCGAAGCCCTCGGACCTCATCCCCGAGATGCAGGGACGGTTCCCGATCCGTGTCGAGCTCGAGCCGCTCCTTCGCGGAGATCTCGTTCGCATCCTGACCGAGCCCGAATCGTCGCTCATCAAGCAATACCAGGCGCTCCTCTCGACGGAGGGCGTCGCGATCGAGTTCGCTCCCGACGGGATCAAGGCGCTCGCCGCGGCGGCCGAGGAGATCAACCGGACGACCGAGAACATCGGGGCGCGGCGTCTCCACACGATCCTCGAGCGGGTGCTCGAGCCCGTGGCGTTCGACGGCGCGGAAACCCCCGGCCGGCGCTTGGTCGTGGACGCAGCCTATGTCCGACTTCGTCTCGACGGACTTCTCGGCAACGCGGACTTGTCCCGCTTCGTGCTGTAGCCTGTCGTGATGCGGCGCGTCCCCGTCCTCCTCGCCATCGTGGCGGCCTCGGCGTGCGGCAAGATCGGGCCGCTGAAGCCGCCGGCTCCTCACGGGCCGCTTCCCCCCGGCGGCGTTGACGCCCGACAGATCGGCGCCGCGGTCGAGGTGGGATTCACCGTTCCGCAGCCTCGGGGCGGGGCGCCCGGCCAGGAGGTCGCCCGCGTCGAGATCCTGAGGGTGGCGTTCCCCAAGGGGGTGATCCCCGCCGCCGATCCGGACGCCTTCCGGGTACGGGGGGAACGCGTGGCCGAGGTCGCCGGCGAGATGGTGAAGCCGGGGTCGCGTCTGGTGATCGCGGATCCCGCCCTCGCCTCCCTGGCGGACGGCGGGCTCGGCTGGACGCTCCGCTACGGCGTGCGGGTCCGGGACCAGAACGGGAGGCCGTCGTCCCTCGTCGTCGCGCGCGATCTCATGACCCTGAGCGCTCCCGAGGCCCCTCGCGGGCTTACGGCCCAAGCGACTGCCGACGGCGTGCGGCTGACGTGGGACGCTCCACCGGGAACGCCGGCGGCGTCGTACAACGTGTACCGTGGGCCGGCGGACGGGACGCTGGCGGAGCAGCCTCAAAACGTGAAGCCCGTCACGTCTCGGGACTACCTCGACGCCGGGGTCGAATCCGGGAAACACTATCGTTACGTGGTCCGCGCGGTCGCGGCCGAAGGAGCTCCGTACCGCGAGGGAATCTCTTCGGCGGCGGTGATCGTCAACGCCTCCGACGTTTTCCCTCCGGCCTCCCCGACGGGCCTCGTCGCCGTCCAGGAGGGAAAGGCCGTGCGGCTCCTTTGGAACCCCGGTACCGAGCGGGACCTCGACGGGTACCGCGTCTATCGGCGCCGTGAAGGCGGCGAGTGGACGCGCCTCGGCGCCGACCCTCTCCGGCAGCCGACCCTCCTGGACTCCGAGGTCAAGGCGGGGGACGGCGTGAGCTACCGGGTGACCGCGATCGACCGCGCGACCCCTCCGAACGAGAGCGCGCCCTCGGCCGAGGCGGGCCTTCGCGTCGCCGAGGAGCCGGGGCCGCCGGCGCAGCCATGAGCGCCGCAATCCCGATCGTGAAGATGTCGGGGGCGGGGAACGACTTCGTCGTTCTCGACGAGGCCGCATGGAACGCGATCCCGGGCGATCGGCATGCCTGGGTACGGGGAGTCAGCCGGCGCGGACTGTCGGTCGGCGCCGACGGCGTCCTGGTCGTCGGGCCCGTCGCGCAGGGCCGGGTCGGCGTCCGGTTCTTCAATCCGGACGGGGGCGAGGCCTTCTGCGGGAACGGGAGCCGGTGCGCGGCGAGGTTCGCCTTCGCGCGCGGGATGGCTTCCACCTCGATGATCCTCGCCACCGCCGCCGGTGACGTTCCGGCCGAGGTGGACGGCGCGTCGGTTCGCCTGACCCTCGAGCCGCCCCGAGACCTTGGGCGGCGTACGCTCGAGGCCGCCGGGAGGGACTTCGACGCGCGGCTCGTGCTCGCCGGCGTGCCCCATCTCGTGATCGACGTCGGCGACGTGTCGTCCTTCCCGCTCGCCGAAGTCGGTCCCGCGTTGAGGCGTCATCCGTCGCTCGGTCCCGACGGGGCCAACGTCGATGTCGTGGCGCCGGCGGCCGGCGGCAGGGTCTTCGTGCGCACTTGGGAGCGCGGCGTCGAGAACGAGACTCTGGCGTGCGGCACGGGGGCGGTCGCCGTCGCCTTCGCGGCTCGGCTCGACGGCGCCGCGGAGACCGTCGTGGTGATCCCGCGAAGCGGCGTGCCGCTCGTGGTGACGATCCCCGGCGATCCCCTTCGCCCCGCCCTGGCGCGGCTCGACGGGGACGCGCGGTTCGTCTTCGAGGGCTCCCTCTCGCCGGAGGGGATCGCGGAGCCTGCGTGACCTCGATGTCCCCCGTCCGCCGGATCGTCGAATGGATCGCCGGCGTGGGGCTCATCCTGGTCGGTCTCGTGGGGCTCGTTCTCCCGGGGCTGCAGGGGATCCTGATGATCCTCGCGGGCCTCGCGATCCTGTCGAGCCACAGCCCGCTCGCCCGACGGCTCTACGAAGGGATCAAGTCCCGCGCCAAGGACGTCCGCGACCGGTGGCGCGCGCGATGAGCGGTCAAGGCATGCCGCGCTTGTGCCGGTCGTCCTCGACCGAGGCGTAGACCGACTCGACGATCGTTCGCGCGAACGACGGCTTGGCGTCGAGATCGAACCACGTGGAGAGCTTCGGATCCTCCATCACCATGGCCACGATGCGTTCGTGCGGGACGAGGTCGGTGAACGCCCCTTGAACCCGCAAGCGGACCCAGGCCAGGCCGTCGCGGAACCGGCGTACCTCGAGCGGTCCCACCACGGGGCCCGACAACGGCACGATGATGGCCTCGGGACCTCGCGCCAGATCGTTCAATGCCGCGACCCAGGCCCCTACGTCCGCCTCGGCGCCGTAGGGATTCTTGTCGGAGACCACGAGATCGCCGACCGCGATGACCCCGGCCGCGGGGATCTCGACCCAGAGATCGCCGCGGCTGTGGGTCTGGGGGAGCGGGACGAGGACGACCTTCCGGTCGGGGTCGTCCAAGGTCATCGGGGCCTCGGAGTGCAGGACGGGGAGCACGCGCGGCGGCTCGACCCACGCCGCCGGCTCGGCCGTGTGACCCCGGACCTCGGCTCCGGCGTCGTACGCCGGGTCGGCGAGGAGATCCCTCGCGCCACGGGACGCGACGACCAGGACGTCCTTGGGAAACGCCGAGGCGCCGCCCACCGCGTCCGCGTGCGCGTGCGTGTAGACGAGGTAGCGCACCGGCGCCTTCGACACGCCGGCGATCGCCGCGAGGAGCGCGCGCGCCGCCTCGGGGGACGGCTGGGCGTCGACGACGAGAAGCCCGTCCTTCCTCTCGACCACGAGGGAATTCGTCCGCGGGATTGCGCCCGCGACGTTCCGAAAGACGCGGACGCCGGGGGCCAGGGTTCTCACGTCGAAGCCGCCGATCCGGGTGGGGTCTTCCGCCCGCGCGGCCACCGCCAGGAGGACCGCCGCCGCCGCGCCCGCCGTCCGAGCTCTCATCGTGGGTTGCCTCCGCGTGCGTCTCCTGAACCTATCACGGGACCGCTCCCCAAGCCGTCCGGCCAGGCGATCGCGTAGAGCCGCTGGTTCTGGAGGACGCGTTTGACGTAGATGCGGGTCTCGGGGATCGGGATGCGCTCGACGAAACGCTCGTCGTCGTCCCGGGGCAGGGTCCAGCGCATCACGCGCGCCGGGCCGCCGTTGTAGGCGGCCAGAGCGCGAGGCACCGAGCCGAGACGATCGACGTAGTCGCGAAGGTGAGCGCAGCCCAATCGCAGGTTGATCTCCGGGTCGTCCAGGTCGGCCGGCTTGTAGGTCTTGAGTCCGGCCGCGCGGGCGAGCTCCGCTCCGACGTCCGGCATGACCTGGAGGAGGCCGCGCGCGCCGGCGGAGGAGACCGCGAGCGGGTTCCACGCGCTTTCCTGGAGGGCGACGGCGGCCACGAGATTCGGATCGAGCCGGTGGGCGCGGGCCTGCCGGGTGATCGCTTCGCCCACGGGTGCCGGCGCCAGGAGACGCCACAGCGGACGGGGAACGGCGGCCGCCGGCGTGCGGATCCGGTCGCCGATCGCGGCCTGGGCGAACCCGATCGCTTCGGCGACGGCCCCCGTGTCCTGAGCCGCGCGCGCCGCCTCGAGCGCGACCCGGACGGCATCGCGTCCAGCGCCGGCGACTGCGGAACGGTAGCAGGGCGCCGCCTCGTCCCAAAGCCCGACCGAGACGAACGCCCGGGCCGCTTCGATCCACCGTCCCGCCGCACCTGGTCCTCCCGGGTCGCCGAGGCGCGGTAGGTCGGCCGGAGCGGTGGGCGGCGGGAGTCCGCCGCGCCGCGCCGCGAGGATCCCGTAGTAGTGGTTTGGCAACTCCTCCGCGAGGCGCCGGTCGATGTCCCGCGCGCCGGCCGCGTGGCCGTCGGCGTCCAGGCGGCGGGCGCTCCAATAGAGCGCCGCTGCGCGAACGCCGTCGGGAGCGTCGGCGCGGGCGAGGCAGCGCGCGAATCCCGCGTCGGCCTCCCGCTTGCGTCCGAGCTCGAAGGCGATGAACCCCTCGCGAAGGAGAGCCAGCGGATCCGCGCTCTCCCCGGCGGCCAGCCGGTAGCGCCGGTACGCGTCCAGGGCCTCGGCGGAGGGGACGCCGTCGACGATGCGCGCGAGATCGAGCAACGCGGACAGGCGCCACGGCGGAACGCCCGCGCGCGCGAGGGCCTCGAGCCGCGAGCGGTAGGCGGCGTACCGGCCCTCGCCCGACGCGATGCGGGCCTCGAGGTAGCCGGCGCCGTCGCGGGTGGCCGCGTCGCCGGCTCGCGCGCGGGAGAGAGCCGACGACGCCTCCCGCGCGCGGCCGAGCTTGACGAGGGCGCCGGCCTCCGCCAAAGCCTCCGCCGGCGGGGCCCCGGCGGGATCGACGCCCGCTCGCGCGGCGCGCAGCAGGGCGAGCGCGGTCTCGGCGCGGTTGTCCTCGACGAGCGAGGCCGCGCGTCGCGGCAGGTCGGCCCGCTCGGCGGCCTCGAATCGGACGGCGGCATCCGGGACGAGCTGCTCGAGAGCGGGGAGCAGGCGCTCGAGGTCGTCCGCGCGCGTCCGCGGCTCGCGGATCGCCGCCACGAGACGCCGCCGCGCGGTCTCGCGATCTCCGTGCGCCGCGGCGATGCGGGCCGCGGCGAGAACGGCGTCGCAGCCGCTCTCCGCAGCGAGCCGGGAGATCCCCTCGCGCCACGCGCCGCCGAGATCGAGGGCTTGGGCTCGCACGATCGCGGCGTCGATCGAGGCCGGGAAGCCCGGTGCGGAAACGGCGCGGGCGGCGGATTCGGCCGCCTTGTCCGCGCGGCCTCGCGCCAGAAAGCCCCGGGCGCGGAGGAGCGACGCGTGGGCCGACAGCGGATTCGCATCCGGCAGGTCCTTCGGCAGCAGCTCCGGAATCTCCGCGGCACGTCCCGCGCGGGCGAGACGCGTCGCGGCCAGCACGCGGGCCCGCGGCTCCCAAGCCGGCGCCCGGTAGCGCGAGAGCAGCCTGCGGACTTGGCCGAGCCCGGTCGCGTCGTCACCCTTCGCGTACGCGCGCACCGCGGCTTCGAGCGGGGGCGGCATCGTCCGGGCGTCGTTCCAGCGGACCGTGCGCTTCGCCCACCACAGGGCGCCCGCCGCGACGGCGGCCAACAGGAAGAGCGTCGCGGCGATGAGAACGGATCGGCGCATCGGAGGCGCGGGGATCGTACCACCCGGCAACGCGTGTCAGCGCAGAAGCGACGAGTCTCCGCCGGCCAGCACCTGGACGTAGGCCTCCTGGAGGAGGACGGCGCCGTCCGCGCCGATGTCGGGAAATCTCCGCGCGAACGCCTCGCGTCCACGCTTCATCTGCTCGTCGAGCCGGCCCGCCAGGTCCCTTTGCTTGCGCCCCACGACCACCGCCTCCTCGTTGTAGAGCCGGATGTCCGTCGCCACCAGGCGCGCGTAGCGCCTGGCTTCTTCGTGGCGCGGGTCGGCGTCCTTGGCGCCAGCCGGCTCTCCCCAAGGCGTCAGCTCGGTCGGCGAGATCGCCTCGGCGGCGGCAGGGGAGGACGCCGGGACGGGGGCGGCGTGAGCATGCGGCTGCCCGGACGTCGATCCGGTCAGGCTCTTGAGGCGGCGCCACGCCAGATCGAGCTCGAGCCTCAGCCGCGCGGCCTGGCACAGGAGAGATAGTGCGGCCGGGGACCACGGCGCCTCGCCCGCGGTCCGCTCCGCGATGACGATCGCGACCGCCTTCCCCCCGACCCGCACGGGCAGCCCGACCGCCTCGTCATGGGGTCCTTGCCCGAAATCGGGGGCGCTCTCTCCCGCGGTGAGCGTGCGCCAGCGGACGTCGTCTTCCGCCGCCAACGCCGCAAGCCAGCCGGAGTCGGCGGGCACGATCGCCTGACGCTGCCGCACCGCGGCCGGGGAGGGGTAGCCAATCGAGCTCCAGCCCTTGAATCGTCCTTCGCGGAGAAGGAAGATCGCCGCGCGCGGGCTTCCTGCGGTCGTTCCCTCGAGCAGCGCCCGGAAAATCTCGGACGGGGACAGGAAGCTCGCCAGCTCCGCGATCTTCCGGTCGAGCGTTTCGAGCGGTACCCTCTCGCCGTCCATGCCTAGCTTGCCTCCTTGCTCGGCGCCGCAAGCCGCGGGTCGTCGAGGATCGTACCGAATTCCGGGAACCCGGGAAGCAGATTCCGAAGCTCCGGAGCGCCCGCGAGGGCGTGAACGAGATGAGGCACGGCCGCCTCGGGCGCTCCTTCCCGCGCCAGCGCCGAGGCGAGGTTCAACCGGTAGGATGCGTGGTCGGGGACGAGATCCACGGCCTTCGCGTAAGCCTCCCGCGCGTGCTCGAGCGCGCCCAGGTCCTCGAGGACGTTTCCCAAATTGTTCCAGCTGACATCGTACGCCGGGTTCGAGGCGAGAGCCCGCCGGAAGGCGTCGCGCGCCTCCGCGGGGCGCTGGCACTGGACCAGCGCGTTCCCGAGGTTGTTCCAGACCTCGTGATCGTCGTCTCGGCGCGCGATCGCGGCCTCGAACGCCGACGCCGCCTCCGCCGCCCGGCCCAGGTCGAGGCAAGCGTTCCCGTAGTTGTACCAGACCTCGTAGTCGTCCGGATGAAGCTCCGCGGCGCGGTGGTACGCCTCCACGGCGCCCGCGGGGTCGCCTCCTCCCGCGCAGGCGAACCCGAGGTTGAACCAAACCTCGTGGGCGTCCGGCTTGCGCGCGAGCGCTCGCTCGAAGCAGCGGATCGCGTGGTCGAACTCGCCGAGGTCGGCGTGGACGGTACCGAGGTTGAACCAGCACTCGTACAAGTCGTCGCGGATCGCGATCGCGCGCTCGTAGGCGACGGCGGCATCGAGCAAGCGCCCGAGATGAACCCAGGCATTCCCGAGGTTGTTCCAGCCCTCGGCGAGCTGCGGCTCGAGTCCGAGCGCGCGGCGGTACGCGACGACCGCGCCCTCGAAGTCGCCCTGCTCGATGCGTTGCGCCCCTTCCTCGAAGAAGAGCGCCGCGTCGGCCGCTCGAAGGGCCGGGTCGCCTCCCGGGCCCGCGGGCATGTCCAGCCGCCGCACGCCCCGCGCGGAGCGCCGGCGGCGCGGCTCGAGATCGGAGCTTCGGTCGTCGTGGCTCACGTGGTCGCGATTTCGCTTCAGGCCGCCGGAGGGAACGCCCTCTTGTACCATGATGGCGCAACCGAGGTCAACGGATCGGCGATGAAGAAACGGCGCACTCTGGCCCGGGCGGTCTCCCTCGAGGGGATCGGCTTGCACTCGGGCGCAGCCGTTCGGTTGCGTCTTTCGCCCGCGCCGGCCGAGACGGGCATCGTCTTCGTCCGGACCGACGCGGGGAACGCGCGCATCCCGGCGCGGCTCGAATACGCGGGGCCGAGCTTCTACGCGACGGTGCTCCAGAAGGACGGCCTCACGGTCAGCACCATCGAGCATCTCATGGCGGCCCTCTACGCGCTGCAAGTCGACGATCTCGAGATCGAGATCGACGGCGCGGAAGTCCCGATCCTCGACGGCTCGTCCCGCCCCTTCGTCGAGGCGATCAAGGACGCCGGATGGCGCGAGCACGACGTCCTCCGGCAGTACATCCACATCGTCAAGCCGATCACGATCACGCACGAGGACAAGTCGATCTCCATCCGGCCCTGCGGGGAGTACCGCGTCACCTACGCGATCGACTTCGACCACCCGGCCCTGGGATACCAGGAGCTCACCGCGTCCCTGTGGCGCGGCGACCAGTTCGCGGAGAAATTGGCGCCGGCCCGGACGTTCACCTTCGAGCGTGAGGTCGTAGCGCTCCGCGAGCGCGGCCTGGCGCTGGGCGGATCGCTCGACAACGCCGTCGTGGTCGGCGAGCGCGGGATCTTGAACGCCGAGCTGCGCTACCCGGACGAGTTCGTCCGTCACAAGATGCTCGACCTCACCGGCGATCTCTCGCTCCTCGGCCACCCTATCCTCGGGCACGTCATCGCCTACCGGGCGGGCCACGATCTCCACGCCCGGCTGGCCCGCCGCATCGCCGAGTTGCCCGAGAGCTGGTACCTCGCCCCGTGGCACGAGGAGCTTCCCGCCGAGGCGGCGCCGTGAGCGGCGTCCGGCGCACGCTGAAGTGGAGCGCCTTGGGCCTTCTCGCGCTCGCGGCGGCCTGGGCCATCTTCCGGTCGAGCCTTCGGGTCGCCGAGGCCGCTCCCGAGATCGTCTCCAGCCGGCTCCTGCTGACCCTTCTGACGATCGCGATCGCCGTCCTCGCCTTGGGGTTCGTCGGCGTCCTGATCCGGAATCTCGTGAGGCTGATCGTCGATCGCAAGCGCGGAATCCTCGGCGCCCGCCTCCGCACGAAGCTGGTGTTCTTCTTCCTCGCTCTCGTCCTCCTGCCGGCGTTCGTCCTTTCCTTCGGCGCCGCGGCCTTCATCAAGACGACGGTCGAAGGCCTGCTTCGCACCCCGGTGGAGGAGGTCACGCGACAGGCGAAGGAAATCGTCAAGGAAGAGGGGCGGCGCGAGGAGGCCCGCCTCGTCCGGCACGCGAAGCTGCTCGCCGGCGATCTGGCCGGAGCCCGGCCGATCGCGACCGAAGCGGAGCGCGACGCCGTGGTCGTGGAGTGGAGGGAGCGCGAGGGGTTCGATGTCGCCGGTTGCCTCTCGGGCGAGGCGTGGTTCGTGGCCGGGTCCGCGGCGGCCGGTCGCGGCGGGCGGGTCACCGACCCGCTCCGCGCCGCCCTCCTGAGGGTCGCGCAGGGCGCGGCGAGAAGCGGCACGACTCTCTTCGAAGAAGTGCCGGTCGGCCAGTCGGTCGCCCTGGTCGGGGCCGCCCCGATGGGTCCCTCCGGCGCGCCGCGAGGAGCCGCGATCGTCGGCGAGATCGTCGGCCGCGCGACGGCGCTCCGCCTGGATCAGATCGATGCCGCCGACCGCGCGTACGCGGAGTACCGTGCCGAGCGGCGCGAGGTGCTGAACTTCTATTACCTGATCATCACGCTCGTCGGGCTGGCGGTCGTCTTCGTCTCCTCGTGGATCGGGTTCTACGTCTCCCGCCGGATCACCGTTCCGTTGGAGCAGGTGGCCGCCGCGTCCCGGGAAATCTCGCAAGGCAACCTCGGCGTCCGGGTGCTCACGGAGGTCGGCGACGAGGTCGGGATGCTGGTCGAAGCGTTCAACGAGATGGCGGGAGAGCTGCAGGAGAGCCGTGAGGTGATCACGCGCAACACCGCGGAGCTGCGCCGCAGCAATCAGGCCCTGGACGAGAGGCGCCGCTACGTCGAGACGCTGGTCGCGCACCTGTCCACCGCGGTCCTGTCGCTCGACCGCGACGGCCGCGTGACGACGGCGAATCCGGCCGTCGCCACGATGCTCTCGCTCCGGCTGTCCCCCGGAGACGACGCGCGCGCCGCGATCGCCGGCACCGGCCTGGATCCGCTGCGGGTCCTTCTCGACGATGCGGCGGCCAGGGACGGCAAGGAGGAGCGCCGCGAGCTCGTCCTCAGCGCGGGCAGCCGCCCGCTGGCGGTGACGGTCCAGGTCTCGCCCTTGCGCGGCGCCCAGGGCGACGACCTCGGGACGCTCGTCATGGTCGAGGACCTGACGGATCTCCTCGAGGCGCAGCGCGCCGCGGCGTGGCGGGAGGTCGCCCGGCGCATCGCGCACGAGATCAAGAATCCGCTGACGCCGATTCAGCTCGCGGCGCAGCGCCTCCGCAAGAAGTTCGCCGACGGCGCCCCCGACCTGGCCGAGGTCGTGACCGATTCCACGGCGACCATCGAGCGCGAGGTCGCCGGCCTCAAGAAGCTCGTCGACGAGTTTTCCCTCTACGCGCGCATGCCGGGGCCGAGCCCGCAACCTGTCGATTTCCGGGAGGTCGTCGATTCGGTCGTGGCGCTGTATCGCGTCCATTCGGAAATCGCCTGGGACGTCCGGGTGGCCTCCGACCTCGGTACCGTGCGCGTCGATCCCGAGCAGATGCGACGCGCCCTGATCAATCTCATCGACAACGCGGTCGCCGCGATGGCCGGGGTCGGAACGATCACGATCGCGGCGCGCCCGTGGGCCGGCCCCGGATCGCTCCGCGTCGAGGTCGCCGATCGCGGCCCCGGGGTCACCGAGGCGGCGCGCGACCATCTCTTCACGCCTTACTATTCGACCAAGCCCCGCGGAACCGGCCTGGGGCTCGCGATCGTGCAGCGCGTCGTCGTGGAGCACCGCGGGACCGTGCGCGTCGAGGACAACCCGGGGGGCGGAACCCGCTTCGTCATCGAGATCCCGGGAAGCGTGCCGGCGGCGGAGGCCGTCTCGCCGGCGCCGGGAGGGCACGATGGCGCGTGACCGGGTGCTCGTCGTCGACGACGAGCCTGGGGTGAGGGCGATGCTTTCGGCCATCCTCGGCGACGAGGGATACGACGTCCTGTCGGTCCCGTCCGGTGAGGACGGCGTCGCCCTCGCCTCGGAGCGCCCGTTCGACGCGATCCTGCTGGACGTCTGGCTTCCCGGAATCGACGGCCTCGAAGCCCTCCGCCGCATGCGGGAGAAGGGGATCGACGCGGAGGTCGTCATGATCTCGGGACACGGCACGATCGACACCGCGGTCAAGGCGACCAAGCTGGGAGCCTTCGACTTCGTGGAGAAGCCGCTGGCCTTGGAGAAGACCTTGCTGGTCGTCCGGAACGCGATGCGACAGCGCAGGCTTCTCCGGCGCAACCGCGCGCTCCTCGAGCAGCTCGCGCGCGACGTCGAGATCCTGGGGACCAGCGCGGGGGCGCAACGGGTCCGGCACGAAGCTGAGGCCGCCGCCGGCTCCGACGCGTCCGTCCTGGTCTGCGGTGAGCGGGGAACCGGGCGGGAGACGATCGCCCGCGCGATCCACGCGGGCGGCCGTCGCGCGGACGAGGCGCTCGTGCACGTGCCATGCGGCGCGCTCGACGAGACGACGGGAGGTGAGATCCTCTTCGGCGCGGCAAAGCGCCCGGGGCGGCTCGCCTTGGCGGAGCGCGGCTCGATCTTCCTCGAGGAGGTCGACCGCCTCCCGGACGCGCTTCAGTCGCGGCTGGCGGCGTGGCTTTCGCTCCAGGCCGACCTTCGCGTCCTGGCCAGCGCGTCACCGGATCCCGCGGGGCTCCATCCGCCGCTCCGGGATCGCGTGGACGTCGTGCGGATCCGGACCGTTCCGCTGCGGGAGCGGCGCGAGGACATCGCCTTCCTGGCGGCGAGGTTCCTCCGCGACCTGGCCCGCGAGTACGGGCGCGAGGAGAAGACGGTCGCGCCGGAGGCGCTGGCGGCCCTGACGCGGCACGCCTGGCCGGGGAACGTGCGCGAGCTGCGGAACACGCTCGAGCGGCTGCTCCTGCTCGCCCCCGGCCCGGTCATCGGTCTCGCCGACCTTCCGTCGGAGCTCGGCGGAGCCTCGCCGGAGGCCGAGGATCTCTACGCGTCATTCCCGACCCTCTCTCTCGGGGTCGAAGCGTTCGAGCGTTACTTCGCCGCCCGCGCCGTGCGCGAGGCCCACGGAGACCTCGACGCGGCGGCCCGGCGCATCGGCCTGACCCCCAAGGAGCTACGCTCGAAGCTGCGCTGATCGCGGCGTCAGGAGGCGCGCGAGCCCGCGCGAGCCACGAGCGCCAGGCCCGCCGAGGCGGCGATCACCACGAACAGGGTTGCGAACACCGTTTCGAGCGCGAGGAGGCCGAGCGGGGCGCCTCCCGGCCCCGACGCGGTCCCCGACCACGCGAGCGACTCCGCGGCGACACGGACCCACTGCGCGGCCGAGCCGAACAGGCCGAGCCATCCGTCGCAGGTCTCGGGGGTGAACCGCGGCATCGACGGCGCCGCGAGGTCGAATCGGACGGCCGGGAGGACCCGCGCGGCGAGCCCCGCGCCCACGGCGGTCATCGAGGCCACCCCCGCGAGCTTCAAGCCGCGGCGCCACCGCGCGGACGCCTGATCCGGGGCGGCGGCGCGCACCGGGCGGGCGGGGAGCGAGGCCATGACGGATTCGAAGAACGAAGCGTCGACGTCGAGCGCGTCCTCGAGGCCGTCGAGCGCTTCGGCGAGGCGCCGCTCGCGCGCGACGAGGATCCGGCAGGCGGTGCAAGCGTCGAGGTGGCGCGCGAGGCGAAGCGCCTCGTCCGGCCGGAGCTCGGCGTCCACGGATCGGACGAGGAGCGGACGGAGGCGCTTGCAGCGGCTCATGCGAGCACCTCGCGGTCCAGCAGGTCCGACAGGCGCGTGCGGAGGATCTCCCGCGCGCGAAAGATCCGGTTCTTGACGGTGCCGAGGGGCAGGCGGGTGATCCGGGCGATCTCGTCGTAGCGGCAGTGGCGACGGTGCCGAAGGAGGATCAGCTGCCGGTAGCCGGGCGGAAGCTCCGCGATGGCGGCGTCCAATCGCGTTTCGAGCTCCCGCAGCCGGAGCATGTCGTGCGGGGTCGGCTCGGTCCCGGCGATCGAAGGAGGCGGCGTCGCGTCGTCGTCTCCGGCCGGATCGCTCAGCGATAGGGTCCTGGGCTGCTTCTTGCGCAGGAGGTCGATCGCGGCGTTCGAGGCGATCCGATAGAGCCACGTCGTGAAGCGGTAGCGGGGATCGAAGGAATCGAGGGAGACGAAGACCTTGAGGAACACTTCTTGGGCGAGGTCGGTCGCTCCGTCGCGAGAACCGACCAGCCGGTACAGGAAGTTGACGAGCCCGCGCTGGTGCCGGAGCACGAGTGCCCCGAAGGCATCGCGGTCACCCGCCAGGGCCTCGCCGATGAGTTGCTCGTCGGTACACCCCGACAGGTCGCCCGGTCGCGCCCGCGAGGCGCCCCGTGCGGCGGCTGGCTTCGTGTTCGGTGTCACGCCGTTTCCCCCCGGGGAGACCCTTACGGGCACGGGCCCTCCCCGCCGGTAGTACGCGCGCCGGCCCCGAAAGTTTTCGTGGGCGCGGCAAAACCGTGGGCGCCGCGGCGTCGTGTTAGGATCTGCCGCCGGACGTGCGGCAGCCCGGCGGCGGCCGGGCCGACGCACCCGGAGGGAGTGCCGGCGTGGAGGCGACGCGGCTGGGGGAGCGGGCGCGCGGCAAGCTGTTCGACCTCCTGTCCGACGACCGCGCCGATTCCCGGCGTCTGATCGCCCGCCTGAAGAGTCTCCGGGAGATGGAGGGCGTGCCGGTCTTCGCGACCGCCCTTCGCTTTCTCTCCCACCTGGAGATGGAGGACGGCGAGGCCGAGCGGCTGCTCGAGCGTGTCTTGCTGCACCGGGCCTCGATGGCCCGTACGCTCGGACGCGATCCGGGTGTTCGGGTGGCGATGATGGACTTCCTCTCGAACGTCGAGCGCCGGCTGGTGAACCCGAAGATCGTCGAGATGGCCGATTTCGAGGAGACGGCGCGCTCGGCCTCGACCGATGCGCTGACCGGCCTCGGCAACCGGCGCCGTTTCCAGGAAGTCCTGGACCGGGAGATCCGCCGGAGCCGCCGGTACCGCTGGCCGCTGACCGTCGTGATGTTGGATCTTGATCACTTCAAGCGGGTCAACGACGCCTACGGGCACCTCCTCGGAGACCTCGTGCTTGCTCGCGTGGGCAGCGTCCTCCGGCACGGAGTCCGCGAGGCCGACGTCCCGTGCCGGTTCGGCGGCGAGGAGTTCGCACTCATTCTCCCGGAAACCGAGAGGCTCGGAGGGTATGTGGTGGCCGGGCGCGTGCGGCGCCGCGTCGCCGAAGGGTTCCACGAGAAGCCGGTGGGGGGGCACGACGTCGCGATGACGGTCTCGGCCGGGCTCGCCGTCTATCCCGACGACGGGCTTCACGCCTCGGAGATCGTCGCACGGGCCGACGAGGCGCTCTATCTCGCCAAGCGTTCGGGGCGCGACCGCGTATCCGTCCACCACCACGAGAAGCGGGGAGCGCTTCGCTTCCCCCCTCGGGCCGGGACCGTTGTGCGATTCGCCGGCGAGAATCTCGGCGCGGCCCGGCCGGTCGACCTCAGCCGGACCGGCGTGCTCCTCGAGACCGAGGTTTCGCCCCCGATCGCGGCCCCCGTGACGCTGCGCCTCGAGCGCCGGGGCCGCCGCGGCGACGAGCCGGCGGACGACGTGGCGGGCCGCATCGTGCGGATCGCGCCGGAGCGCACTCGCGAGGGCCGCTGGCTCGTCGGCGTCGCCTTCGACGCCCCGCTGTCGGAGGACGATCTGGGGACCAACGTCTCCCTCGTCCGCGGTGCCACGCGGAAGCCCTCCCGGGGGCGGCGTTGATCACCCGCGAGGAGGCGGGCCGGCTCAAGGACCAATTGCTCCAGCTCCTGGCTGAGGACACGCACAACGCCGAGCGCCTGCTGACGCGCCTCGACGCCCTCTCGAAGGAGACGGGGGTCGGGGCGCACGCGGCGCTCCTGCTGATCCTCACGCAGCTCGCCTTCGACGAGAACGAGGCGCGCGACCACTGGGAAGGGATCCTGACCCACCGCCACGCCCTCTCGCTGGCACTCGAGCGCGACGCGGGCCTGCGGGTCGCGGCGCTCGATTACTTCATGAACGTCAACCGGCGGCTTACGAACCCGAGCCTGATCGACATCGCGAGGGAAGGGGCGCCCCCCGCGGGGGGCGGCGACCCGCTGACGGGGCTCGCGACCGATCGCGCGTTCCGGTCGGCACTCCAGGGGGAGATGCGCCGCGCGCGCCGCTACGGCCATTCGGTGGCGATCGTGCTCTTCGACGTGGACGGGTTCGTCGCCGTGAACGAACGGGTCGGCAAGCTCGTGGCGGACCGCCTCCTCCGCGAAGCCGCGATGCTGCTCGCGAACAAGATCCGCGACATCGATCTCGCGGCGCGTCCGGGCGAGGACGAGTTCGCCCTCCTGCTCCCGGAGACCGAACGGAACGGCGCGTTCCTCGTCGCGGAGCGCTTCCGCCGGGAGTTCGAGTCGCACTTCAGCCGGCGCGAAGCCGGAGGTCGGCCGGCGGGGCTCACCGTGTCGGGCGGGGTCGCCGCCTACCCCGACGACGGGACGGACGCCGAGACCCTGGTCTCGCGTGCGGCTCAGGCGCTTTACCTCGCCAAGGCCTCGGGAAAGAACGCGATCATCGTCCACAGCCCCGAACGCCGGCGATTCCTCCGGTTCGATCTCCAGACGCGGCGGTGCGAGGTGGAGGTTCTCGCCCCGCGGGCGACGACGGACGCCGCCGTCCGGAATCTCAGCCGGAGCGGCCTGTTGTTCGCGAGCCCCGAGGCGATCCAGGTCGGAGAAGAGATCGAGATCCGCCTGGAGGGGGGAGGAGGGGACGCGCCTCTTCGGGTGATGAAGCTCCGAGGTCGCGTCGTTCGTCTCGAGGAGCTCCCCCCCGGGGAAGCCGACCGATTCGAGGTCGGGGTGGCGTTCGATCTCGACTCCAGTCAGGCGGAAGACGACCTTCTGCTGTTCCTGGAGCGCGCGGGTCCCACGAGGCCGTCCGGGACGGCTTGATGCGCCTCCTGGCGATCGACACCTCGACGTGGTGGGGGGGCGTCGCACTTCTCGAACGGGCGCCCGACGGAACGATTCGCGTCGCGGCGGAAGGCGGCATCCACGTCGAGGATTCCCATGCGGCGCGCTTGCTCCCCTTGGTCGAGGCGCTCCTCCGTCTCGCGGGATGGGACAAGGGCGACCCCGCGGCGTACGCCGCGACGCGAGGCCCCGGCTCGTTCACCGGGATCCGGGTCGGCCTGGGTCTGCTCAAGGGCCTCGCCCTCGCGAGCGGGCGCCCTTGCGTCGGTATCCCGACCCTCGACGCGATGGCCGAGGCGTTCGGACCCTCCGAGCGGGAGCGCGTTCCGCTGATCGACGCGGGGCGAGGGGAGGTGTACGGGGCTCGCTACGACTCCGGATCGTCTCCCCCGCGGGCGACCGTGAATCCCTGGGTCGGGGACCCGGCGTCGGCCCTGGCCGGCGCTCCGGCGGGCGGGATCGTGGTGTTCGGAGGGGGTGCCGTGCGGCACGAGGCCCGCTTGCGGGAGGCCGGCTACTCCGGCGTCATCGGGCCGGGCTCGTCGTCGATCGCCGCCGCCGCGGGGCGGATCGCGCTTGCGCACCTCGCCTCGTCGAGCCCGCCTCCGGGAGATCTCTCCCCGCTCTACGTCCGGCGATCGGACGCGGAGGTCAAGTTCAAGTGACCGGTCGCGCGGTCGCGCGGTGGCGGGGGCGCCGTTGATACGCGCGATGGTGACGGCCGACCTCCCGGCGGTCCTCGCCATCGAGCGCGCCTCCTATCCGACCCCCTGGACGGAGGACAACTTCAGGCACGAGATCGAGACCAACCCCCACGCATGGAATCTCGTCGTCGACGGGGCGCACGGCATCGCCGCCTACGCCTGCTGCTACATCGTGGCCGGCGAGCTGCAGATCAACGACATCGCGGTGCACCCGGACGCGCGGCGCCGGGGCCTCGGAGGGTGGCTTCTGGACGAGATCCTCGAGCGCGCGGCGCAGCGCGGCGCGCGCCGCGCGACGCTGGAGGTCCGCCCGTCGAACGCCGCCGCCCGCGCTCTCTACGCGTCCCGGGATTTCGTCGTCTCGGGACGCCGCCCGGGGTATTACGCCGATTCCGGGGAGGACGCGATCCTGATGGACCGCCTGCTGCGGCCGTGACCGCGCCGTTGCCTCCCGCCCGCCCCCGTCCTATAGTTCGGTGGCCCGATGCCCTTCAATCCTGCGATCCGGAAGCCCAGCCGAGAGCCGGCGGACGCGCATCCGGTCGTTTACACCCGTCGATCGATCCGAAAGCGGAGGGGACACATGGACCTGAGCAAGGACGATCTCAACCTG
Source organism: Acidobacteriota bacterium (assembly GCA_041500265.1). Taxonomy (GTDB): domain Bacteria; phylum Acidobacteriota; class Polarisedimenticolia; order Polarisedimenticolales; family DASRJG01; genus DASRJG01. The sequence goes on from JBGQLU010000010.1 coordinate 42,536, forward strand.
CGCCGCCTCGTCCAGAA
>JBGQLU010000011.1:0-40712 GCA_041500265.1 Acidobacteriota bacterium
CACGAAGCACAATCTCTCGGTGTCAGGTTTGGGGGTCCCTCGAGCTTCCACGGAGACCCGGATCTGCGTCTTTTGCCATACGCCCCACAACGCGGCCCCGCTGTCGCCCCTCTGGAACAAGGAGCTCGAGCCGCAGGCCTACACCGTGTACACGAGCTCCACGCTGCGGGCCGGTCCGCTCTCCCAACCCTCCGGGCCGACGAAGCTCTGCCTGAGCTGTCATGACGGCACGATCGCCATCGGAGCCGTCCTCAATCCGGAGGGGGGTATCACGATGGCCGGCGGCAACACGCTGCCGCCGGGGAGCCTCTCGAACTTCGGCGTGGATCTCTCGGGGCACCACCCGGTGTCGTTTCCGTACCACGCCGCGCTTCCTAACGTGGAGTTGCTCCCGACCCCGCCGAGCGACCTGGTCTACGGCGGGGCGGACGAGGTCCACTGCACCACCTGTCACGATCCGCATAAGGACCTCTACGGGGAGTTCCTGATCAAGGACAATCGCTATTCGGCGCTCTGCACGACGTGCCATCAGATGCAGGGTTGGATCGGATCCGCGCACGCGACCTCGACGGCGTCGGTGGCCGGCATCTTGCCAAGGCCGCCGAAGACGTGGCCCACCTATTCGCAGTTGAACGAGTGGGGGTGCGAGGCCTGCCATACGCCCCACTTCGCGCCGACGCCGGACCAGCTGTTGAATTTCACGGCCGGCCCTCCGCCCTTCTCGTGCACCACCGCCGGCTGCCACAGTTCCCAGCCCGGACCGCCTCACGGCGTCGCCGCCGTGCGCTCGACCGGGGCCCCGGTCGATATCGGCAGGCAGGCGCGCAAGGTCTCGGCGCATCACGAGGTGCCCGGCCAGGGGGCGGCGTCGCTTCGAGGGCCGGGAATCGCGCCGGGGGCCGACACGACGTCGGTCGGTTGCGCCGATTGCCACAATCCGCACGTCGGCAGCACGCAGAAGTCCGTCGCGCCCTATGCCTCGGGCATGCTCCGGGGCGTGCGCGGCGTGGACCGGAACGGAGGGCTGCTCCGTACGGCGACCTACGAGTACGAGGTCTGCTTCAGGTGCCACGGGGACAACGCCCCGGACCGCGACGTCGTTCCGCGCGTCGTCGAAACCACCAATACGCGGCTGGCGTTCGCCACGGAGAACCCCTCGTACCACCCCGTCGTCGGAATCGGGAGGACCCTGAACATCCCCAGCATCCCATCGTCCTTCGAGCCGGCGATGAGCCCGTCGCAGCAGATCTACTGCACCGCGTGCCACGCCGACGACGAGGGCGGCTCCAACGGGCCGCACGGCTCGTCCTTCGCTCCGATCCTGAGGCGGCGGTACGAGACGGCGGACAACACGCCGGAGAGCTTCGACAGCTACGCGCTCTGCTACCGGTGCCATGACCGGGCGAGCATCCTTCGCGACGAGAGCTTCCGGAAGGCCGCGATCCGGAACACGCCTTCCGGAGGAGGCCACAGCGGGCATCTGGCGGCCGGGGTTCCGTGCTCCGCCTGTCACGATCCGCACGGCGTGAAAGAGAGCGGCGCCGCGGGAACCGGATCCCACACGCATCTCGTCAATTTCGACTCGCGGATCGTGCTTCCGAAACCCGGGAGCCCCTACCCGGTCTTCAAGGACAACGGGACGTTCTCAGGGAGCTGCACGCTCACGTGTCACGGCGTCGCTCACGACGCCACGTCCTATCCCTGACTCGGGTTCGCCTTCGGCGCCTCGGGCTTCTTCCCCGGGCGCTGGCGGTCGTAGCTCTGCGGCTTGTGACATCCCGGCGCGCAGCTCCCGCCCGTCTCGGTTTTCGCGAACTTCAGGGGAAGGCTCCACGTCCCGAACGCCACGGAGTCCGCGATCAGCTTCGGGGACGTCCCGCCGTGCACGGCGTGGCACAGAACGCAGCTTCGCCCCTTCGGTGCCTTGTTGACGTGGACGAAGTGCAGGTTCCTCTCCCCGTCCCGGAAGCCCGTCGCGGACGAGGTGTCGCGGGACTGGACCAGATCCCGCTTGTGGCAGCTGAAGCACAGGGCGTATTCCTGATCGGTGTAGGGGGCGTAGGGTCCCTGCGGGAACTCCTGGACCAGGAGCTTGGCGTTGGGGCCCCCATGCGGATCGTGGCACGCGGTGCACTTCCCGTCTTTGATCGGCCCATGGAGCACGGTCATGGCCTGCGTGACGATCGTCTTGTGGCAACCGAGGCAGGTCTCCTTCTCGGGATTCAAGAGCAGCTTCGGGTTGTCACTCGCATGGGGCGAGTGGCACGAAGCGCACCCCTTCTCACCCTTGACGGCCGCGTGAACCACCGGCGCCTTTTCGACCTTCTCCGAGATGTCGTCGTGGCACGCCGTGCAGAGGTCCTTCACCGGCTGAGCGAGCAGCTTCGGCTCGTTCGAGGCGTGGGGATCGTGGCACGTGGTGCACATCCCCTCCTTGACCGGAGGGTGGACGTCGCCTTTCTCCCCGAAGGCGTCGTGGCACGCGAAGCAGAGCTCGGGCGGCTCCGACGTCAGCTTGAACGTCTTCGCTCCGTTCTGGGGATGCGGGGCCGCCACCGACTCGTGACAGCTGTCGCAGCTATCGGAGGGGGGATGAACGTTCGTCTTCGTCAAGAGGGTCGCGTGGCACTGGGCCGTGACGCAGCTATTCTGGGCCGCGGCGTCTTGCCCTGTGGAAAGCAGGACGCCGACGAGGATGGGGGCATACCCCAGGCCGGAAAGAACCCCTCTCGGACTCATGGGCCGGGAATCATAGTGGATGGCGAGCGCGATCCGTCATGCGGATCTGGACCGTAATGGATCGTTGCACGATCCCCGTTAGGGCGCGATCTGGAAGGTGGAGATGCGGTTGTTCTCCCGGTCGGCGATCGCGATGCCGCCCTTCCCGTCGAGGCAGATCGACGACGGCCAACGCAGGAGCCCTTCCGTCCAACCGATGCCGGACTGCCGGCCGCGAAACGCCCCGTCCGTGCCGACGATGACGATGCCTCCGCCGTTCTGATCGACGATGAACAGATGTCCCTGCGCGTCGGCCGCGAGGCTGGTGGCGAACGCGAGGTCCTCCGCAAGGCTCTTCCCCAGGAGCGCCGCGGCGCCTTCCCCCTTCTTGGCGCTGAAGAGGCGCGATCCGGTGCCGTCCAAGACGTAAATCGTGCCGGAGGGATCGACCGCGACGTCCGACGGTGTCCTGCACTCCGCCGGCAGGGACACCTGCCGGACGGGAGCTCCGGCGGCGTCGATGACCAGGACCCGCGCGCCGGCGATGTCCAGGACGTAGATCTCCCCGTCGGTCCCGACGGCGAAGCTGCGCACGATCGGCGAGGGGGCGCTCGCATCGACGGGGACGATTCCCTTGAAGCTCCCGTCGAGCCCGAGGCGCCCGAGCCGCCGGGACTTGCCGTCGAGCGCCAGGAGCCCTCCCTTTCCGTCCAAGCGGATGCGAATCGGGTACGGGATCTCCGCGACCTGGAACTCGGCCTTGGGCGTCAGCGCGCGATCGCCGACGTCGTAGACGACGAAGCGGCCGTTTCCCGTGTCCGCCGCGAAGATCGCGGTCGCCGTGCAGGCGACCCCCTCCGGCCGGGAGAGCGCCACCCCCTTCGTGTCGACGTACGCGGAAGGACCAGGGCGCAGCTTCACGCCTTCCGCGCGCGCGAGGCCGTCCGGAAGCGCGCCCAAGGAGATCGCGAGGGCGAACACCGGGAGGAGGCGGGGCCGGGCCGATCGCGTCACGGCGCTACCTCCTGTAGTTCGTGTGGCACTGGACGCAGAGCTCTCCCCCCGCGTCCCCGTGCGTGAAGTGCTTGGACGAGGTCCCGTGCGCCCTGTGGCAGCTCTCGCAGTCGAGGCTCAGGTTCTTGTTGCGCGGATCGATCGCCTTCGCGCCGATCGGATGGCCGGTGTGCTGCGCGTAGTCGTGGCAGGCGCCGCACATCTCGATCTGGGTCGCGGCGACGAACAGGAAGGCGTTGTTCGACCCGTGAGGGGAGTGGCAGGAGGTGCAGTCCCCCTGCTCGATGGGGGGGTGCTTGGTCACCGACTTGGCCTGGCGGAGGATCGTGTCGGCGTGGCAGGAGCCGCATACCTTCGTCATCGGGCCCTTGACGAGCTTCGGCTCGCGCGTGGCGTGCGGCCCGTGGCAGTTGAGGCAGGCAACCTTGTCCGCGACCGGCCAGTGCAGGCGATTGGCGCCGAGCGCCTGGTTGACGACCTCGCCGTGGCACCCGCGGCAGGTGTCGAGCCCTTGCTTTTTGGTCTTCAACGCGTTCGGCGATCCGGCCTCGTTGTGACACTGCGCGCACTGCTTCGCCGCGACCGGCTTGTGAATGCTGGGCCACATCATCGCCGCATCGCTCGAACCGTGGGGGTCGTGGCAGGAGGTGCAGCGCCCCTTCGCCACGGGGTACCCCATGTGGCTCTTGACGAAGACCTGCTGGTCGGGCTTGTGGCAGGAGGTGCACAGAGCCCCTTCGTCCTTCGCGAGGAGGAACTCGGACTTCGTGGAGGCATGGGGGTCGTGGCAGGTGACGCACCCCGACGCGACGGGAGGGTGCTTGGTCGTGTTCTTGGCGAGCTGTTCGCCGATCGGCTTGTGACACGACAGGCAGAGCTCGTTGCCCGACTGAAGCAGGTTGTTCTTGAACTTTGAGGCGTGCGGGTCGTGGCAGGCGACGCAGTTTCCCTCGGCCAGAGCCTGGTGAACGCTCTTCGCCCCCTTCGGAACGATGTCGGCGTGGCAGGCGACGCAGATCGCCCCCGGCGCCTCCGTCAGCATCTTTCTATGATCCGAGGCGTGCGGGCTGTGACAATCGGTGCAGTCTCCGTTCTTCACCGGCGTGTGCACGGCCGGGAGCTTGAGCTTGTCCTCGAAGTCGGAATGGCACCCCAGGCAGATCTTGCCGTGCGCCCCGGGCTTCAGCTTGAACTTCGCGTCGGCGGCGGACTGAGACGGAGCGGCGCCGGCCGCTCCGGCGGGCGCAACCACCCACGCCGCGGCGAGGAGGACGATCGCGCCCCGCGCCAAGGACGTCATCGCGGGCCCCCTAGTTCGCCGGGACCACATGGCAGTCCTCGCACGAGCGCCCCTCGAACGGAGCATGCACGTTGGCCTTGAAGAGCTTCGGGTCCTTGGAGGCGTGCGGGGAGTGGCAGCTCACGCAGTTCATGACGCCGGGGTCGATACCGAGGTGGCCTTTCGAGAAGGCGGGCGCCTTGACGTCGTGGCAGCCGGCGCACAGCACACCCTGCGCGCTCGTCAACAATGCGGGCTCCGACGCCTGGTGGGGTTGGTGGCATCGCAGGCAGTCCCGCGCCGCGGGGGGATGGACCTGGCCGCTCGCCAGCTGCTCCTTGAGAGGCTTGTGGCAGGTCAGGCACAAGTCCGGGCTCGGCGCGAGAAGGAGCTTCGGCAGCTTCGCCTTGTGCGGGTTGTGGCACGACACGCATTGGCCCGACGTCACCGCCGCGTGCTTGACCTTGCCGGCCTGAAGCGCCGATTGCACGTCGGAATGGCAGGAGAAGCAGAGCTGGTCGGTCTTCTGAGCCGTCAGGTGCGGCTCCGACGACCCGTGCGGAACGTGGCAGGTGAGGCAGTCGCCCGAGGAGAACGGCGGGTGGTTCGAGCCGGCGGCTTCCTCCTTGACGAAGTCGCCGTGGCAGCTCGCGCAGAGCGCAACCCCCGCCGCCTTCATGAGCTTCGGCTCCGTGCTCCCGTGAGGGGCGTGGCAGCCGCTGCAGTTGCCGCCGAGCACGGGCGCGTGCACGACGCTCTTCCTCGCGTCGTCCTGTTGCTCCCCATGGCATGAGTAGCAGAGCTGGTCCTCGCGATCCTTCAGGATCCCCTTCGTCCCGGAGCCGTGCGGATTGTGGCAGGAGACGCACATTCCCGCTTCGAACGGGGCGTGGGGCACCTTGGATTGGCCGGGCTTCTGCGCATCGTGGCACGAGACACACAACGCGGCATCGGGCTCCGTCAAGAGCTTCGCGTTCTTCGAGGCGTGGGGGCTGTGGCACGTCGTGCAGCCGTTCTCGACGGCAGGGTGGGGGAAGGCCACCTTGGCCCCTTGGTCCTCGTGACAGCTCGTGCAGAGGGCGTTGTCCTTCCGCGCGAGGAGCTTCGGGTTGGAGGACGCGTGCGGATCGTGGCAGGCGAGGCAGTCACCCGCTTCGAAGGGGGCGTGGACGACGGTCCCTCCCGCCTGTAGCTCCTTGACGTCGTGGCAGCTCGCGCAGAGCGCCGACCCCTCGGCCTTCAGCGCGAACGGCTTGTCGCCCCAGGGGGCCACGTGGCAGGAGTCGCAGCTCCCCCCGGCGGCCGGGGCGTGCGTGCTCGTCTTCAGGAGCTTCGGCTGATCGGAGGCGTGCGGGTCGTGGCAGGTCGCGCAGCTCGCCTTTTCGACCGGATACCCCGCGTGGGCCTTCTTGAACTCCGGCTTCGCGGGGTCGTGGCAGGTCGCGCACAGGGCCGCCTCGGCCTTCGTGAGCAGGTTCGGCTGCTCGGAGCTATGGGCGACGTGGCAGGCGCGGCAGCCGTCCTTCTTGAGGACGGCGTGGACGACCTGCTTTTCGAACGCTTTCCTGTCGTGGCACGCGTAGCAGGCCTCCGGGCCCTCGGCGGACAGGAGGTGAGAGCCGTTCGAGCCGTGGGGGTCGTGGCACTGGACGCATTTCCCGGACGCCAGCGCGGAGTGGACGTGGGCCTTGTCGAGACCGATCTGGGCCTTCTGGTGGCAGGAGAGGCAGAGGGCGTTCCCGTTCTCCTTGAGGATGAGCTTCGGCACGATCCCGTGCCGGACGTGGCACGTCTCGCACTGGCCGTCCTTGACGCCGGGGTGCTCGGTCTTGAGCGCGCCGTACTTCTGGACGAAGGTCGCGTGGCACTCGCCGCACGACTTCGCCTGGAACTTGCGTGCCGGCGCGGCGAGGGCGCCGGCCGAGACCGCCCAGACGACGGCGAGCGCCAAGGCCGATGTCCTGACGGTACGGGTCATCAGCACCCTCAGGCCTTCCGTCCGAATTCCTTGGCGACCAGGGCGTCGAGCTGCGCCGGCGTCACGAACGTCTTCACCTCGTACGCCTTTCTCAGTTTAGCCGACCAGTCGTCCAGGACCCGCTTGGTCGTGTCGTTCAACACTTGCCGGCCGGCGTCGGTCCTGGCCTGTTCGAACGGCTCGGTCTTCGAAGGAATGACCTCCCGGATCTGGATGACGTAGGAGATCCCTTGGTCCGGCGCGAACAGCCGCGCATCACCGGGCTTGGGATCGGCGAGCACCTTCTTCATCCCCGGGTCCACGTTGTCCACGAGGTAGATGCCGCCGGCTAGCTGCATCGCGTCGTCGCCGTTGGCCTGGCCGGTTGCGTTCTGCTTGAGCCATCCAAAGTCGGCACCTTTGCGCGCCTTCACGAGCGTCTCCTCCGCGCTCTTCCGATCCGTGAAGGCGATCGAATCGAGCCGCAGCATCGCGGGAGACGTGAAGTCGGCCATGTGGGCATCGTAATAGGCGCGGACGTCCTTCTCGTCCAGCTTCAGGTCGGGAGTGATGACCTTCGTCAGAAAGGCGCTGAACAGAAGCCCGTCTTCGTATTCCCGCTGTTGCTCCCGGAACTCCGGGGTCTTGTCGACCCCGACGCGCGGTCCTTCGACGGCGATGAGCCTCCTCAACAGCAGCTCGTCCAGGGACTTGAGCTTCTGAGAGTTGAGACGCTTTTCCTTCGCGGCCCGATCGGTGCCGTGAAAGAAGTTCTTTTCCACGTCGGTCGCGATGTCGCCCACCGTGATCGGGGATCCTCCCTGGATCGTCACCGCGACCCGCGTGTCGCTCTTGGTCGCGATCAGCTCGGGCGCGCCCGCGTCGAAGTCGAGGGAGTCGACCAGCTTCTGGTCGATCTTCGCGTAGCGCTTGACCAGTCCCGACGTGTACGACTTGACCGCCTGAAGCCGCTTCCACTCGAGGGCGTCCTGCCGTGCCTTCGCCATGACGGCCGGGTCGTCGGGGGTCTTCAGCTCGACGAGGCGGACGATGGTGAAGCCGTCCTTGACCTGGACCACCGGCGAGATCTGTCCCGGCTTGAGCCTCTTGACGGCGTTGGCGATCTCGGGCTGCATCTCCGCGAGCTTGACCTCGACGCCGGGATCCGAGCGGGCCTTTCCTGCGGCCGCCGCATCCTTGACGCTGGCGCCGAACTCCGTCCCGCCGGCGACCGCCGCGGCCAAAGCCTCCGCGTCCGCGCGCTCCGTGAACAGAACGGAGTCGATGCGCGCCACGGACGAGAGCATACGGAATCGCGCTTGCAGGTCGTCGGGATCCGGGGCTTGGACGCGATCGGCCTCGCGCTCGAGGAGCACCTTCTGCATCGTGTCGATGCGGAACGAGGCGACCGCCGCCTTGTACTTGGCCTCCTGGTCCAGGCCGATGTTCCGCGCTTCCTGCGCCACGAGCTTCCCCGTGATCAGGCGCTCCAGGAGGGCCTGCGGGTCTTGCTTGGCGCGCTTCGTACCCTCCGCCGCGCCCTCGTGCACCGAGCTGAGCGCGTCGGCGAACGCCGCCCACGCGACGGGCTCGCCGTCGACCGACGCGAGCGCCCTCTGGCCCTTGACGACCGGCAGCTCGGGGGCGGGGGTCGAAGCCGGCGCGGCGGCGACTGCCGCCGCGCAGGCGGCGAGGGAGACGAGGCGGAGGTGAATGGATCTCACGGTGTTCCTTTCACGCGCAGCATACGATCGACTGCGGCCATCGACATTCGCGAAGCCAGGACGCTTGCGGTCCGGATTCGCCCTTGCTCGAAGAACCAGACCCGGTCGGAACCGGTATTGTGGCTGTAAGAGGACCAAACCACGCGCCGCAACGACGTGTCCAGAAGCTGGACGGAGAAATCCACGACCGGAACCGCGTCGGGACCGTCAGGGTCCGCATAGTCGAGAACCTCTCCGGTGACGACGAGATCGGCCCCGAGGATCCCCTTGAGGAGGTCGGCCTGGGCGAAGGCGATCCCTCCCTCGGGGATCACGCGAGTCGAGAGGAGGACCTGCCGCACGAGTCCCGGCTCGACGACGACGAACTCGGGGCGCTCGGCGAGCCGCCTCACGAAATGTAGCGCCAGGAGATCGCCGGCACGCCGTCGATCGCTCCGGTTCGTGAACGGGAGCACGACCACACGGACCCCGGGCTTTGCCAGCGAATGCGCCGATGCGCCGTACTCCTTTCGCGGACGAAAGCGGCGCTGGGCGCTTCCCGTCTTCGGCGGCGAGCCGCGCAGGCCCACGGCCAGCCGGTCCGCGAGGTCCCCGAGCGTGGTGGAGAGGAGCTGGGTTGGGTCCAGGACGACACCGAGATCGAGGAACCCCGGCCGGTCCGTTCCGGTGCGCCCCGAGTCGTCGATCCACAGAATGCGAAGGTCCGGCGCGGTCGAGACCAACCTCACGGTCAAGGCCACCGCCGGCTGGGCGCTGTCCGAGAATCGCTCGATCGAGGTGATGAGCGCCGCCGTGGCTCCCGTTTCCGCGGCGAGCGCTTCCGCGAAGGCGGGCTCGAGCCCTCCCGTGTAGCGAACCCGATGTCGCGCCATGGAAGCGGCCACCTCGGCGGCTTCGACGACGGCGAGCCCCCGTCCGGCGAGCGCCGCGCGAAGGCCTTCCTCGACGGAGCGCCCGTCGATGGCATGGCCCGTCAAGTTCTCGATCGGGAGCACGGCGATCCGGGAGGCCGTTTCCTGCGCCGGCAGGGCGAGCCACGGCATGCCGATGAAAACGGCGAGAACCGCGGTCCGGAAACGGAGGGAGATCGCCACGCCCATGGTCCCTACTTCGCCTTGAAGAGCTTGTCCATGAGGTCGTTCACAGCATCGGCGGTGACGGCGTTCATCGGTTGCCCACCTCCGCCGAACATCCTGTCGGCCGCGCTGATCCCGCCCCTGGTGGATTGAGCGCTCCAGACGAGCTTGCCGGTCTTGGATTCGAGCATCTGAACCGAGATCGAGACGTAGTTCGCGGAGGCCGAGCCCGACCGGGCCTCACCGTATTCGAGCACGCTCCCTGTGATGACGGCGTCCACGCTCAGCGTCTTTCCCAGGGTGACGACGTCCTGTTCCGCCGGTTGGGAGGGGTTGGCCAGCTCCATGCGAGCGAGTCCCCGCTGCACCTCGCCGGTGGGCAAGACGTAGATCTGCCCCGTCGCCTGCAGCATCGTCATGAAGACGCCGCGGACGCGCTCGCCGGCCGTTTGCGTCGGGCTCAGGTTCGAGAACGGCAGGACCGCCACGGTGTGAACGAGGCTGAAGTCCATCGCCTGCTCGTGAAACGTGACCTGAGCCCCGCGCTTGGCGGCGCAGCCCGCCAGCATCGCGAGAAGCGTCCCGCACGCGGCCATCCCGATTCGGTCTCTCGTTCGCATGAGGTGCCGTCCTTCCCCTAGAACGCCACTCGGAACGACCCCGTGCCGACCTTGGTTCGGCTCGTTCCGAGCTGCGACGTGGTCCTCAAATCCTGATAGGTGAGATCGATGTACATCCGTTCCGTGATGTTCCAGCGAATCGTCGGGACCAATGTTTCCTGCGTTTGGTGGAGCAGAGTCTCGTAGCTCGAATCGTAGAAGATGCTGAATCGAAACGCGCCGTCCGGAAACGGAGTCCAGCTCAGCGCGTAGTTTCGCAGCGTGCGTCCGGCTTCGCCCGAGATCCGCTCCCACCGTTCCGAAGCGAAAAGGTACAACGAGCGCAGCGGCCGGTAGGCCGCCCCCAGCTCGGCGGTCTTCAGCTCGTCGGTGCGGTCTGGCCGCGCATCCGCGAACTCGTTCCGGACGGTCCGGTTCTGCACGGTGGCGTTCAGCGTGAACTTGGGGTGCGGAACGAAGGTGAGCCCCAGCGTGAGATCGTCGGCGAGCGAGTGCCCTCCGACCCCGGGGGTGATCGCCGAGCGGCCGAGGGACAGGTTGCCGCTGATCCCCCGGTAGATCTGGACGACGCTCGAGAAGACGACGGAGGCCGTGTCGCGCGCCTCGACCCCGGTTTCCCGCACGAACGACACGACCATGCTCTCCTGGACGGTCTCCAACGGGTTGGCCGTCAGCGAGCCGCTGAACAGATAGGCCGTCTGATCGCCGAACGTCTGGCGCCGGTCCTCGCGCGCGAGCCGGGCGGCGCCCGAGAAGATCGGGCTCAGCGCGTGGCTCACCGAAAGCCCGTTCGAGAGCGTGTACAGCGCGGTTCCCTGATTCTGCTGCGAGAGGAACAGCGACGATTCGTAGTAGAGGGACGGCGCGTTCAGAAGCCGGGCCCGGAAATCGGCGCCGAGACGCTGCGCCGTGTCGGACCGGCTCGTCGACAGATCGGAGGACCGCTGCCGGAACTCGGGCTCGAGCTCGGTGACCTGGATCAGCGGCCAGCTCGTCGCATCGGGGACCGACGCCGCGAGCGGGGAGACCACGAGCTTGAGGTAGCGGGTGACGACCGCGGTGAAGCGAACCTCGAAGCGGTTCTCGAACGGTCCGAACACGGCCGAAGGGACGATCTGGCCGAGGGTCCAATCGATGTTGTCGGTGCTCGTATAAACGCGCCAGGAGAACTTGTTCGCGATCGCGGGGGGGAGCTCGCGATCGATCCAGACGAGAACGGTGTTGATCTGGGACTGAACGCCCGCATCGACGCCGAGATTGCGCGGGCGCGAATCCCCCGCCGGCGGAGGCAGGCCCAGGTTGATGCCCGCCGGCGTGACCCTGTCGGCGTCGATCAAGGCCGGATTCGCGGCGAGCGGATCGTGGTCCGGCGTGTCGTCGATCGACGAGAGCCCCGCGGTCGGGATCACCTCGGTCACCACTTCGCCCACTCCGGAGCGGACGGACTCGGTCGACCGGTAATTGAACGTGTAGTCGGTACTGAAGGTGAGACGGCGATCGAGCCAGGAATCGCCGTAGCTCACCCGCGCGTTCTGAGAGTCCGTGGTCAGCTCGCCGCCGTTCAGGTGGTCCACGTCCTTCTGGACGGACCCGCGGTAGTAGAGATCGACCTTGTCCACGGCCAAGTACCGGCACGTCAATTGGAGGCGGTCTTCTCCGACGTCGAGGCCCAGCCGGTCGAGGTCGAAGGTGTTCCGGTGCAGGTATTCGAGCCGCGTCTGCGGGAGGTCGACCGGAGTCCATCCGAGGTTGACCCGCCAGGTGTCCTGTACGAGCTGCGAGTTGGACAGCTCGTTGTGGAACCGCTCGTCCTGCCGGTCGTACCCGATCTCCGCGACGTTCGTCGGGGTGCGCAGCGTGAGCAGGAAGTAAGGGAGGACGCGGCGTCGCCGCGAATCCAGGGTGGCGCCTCCGAGGTCCTCGCTGACCGCCTCGTGCTCGTAGAGCCCCCCCAGCTTGAGGAGCAGGTTCGGAAAGAGATGCCGGGAGAAGTTGAGGCTGTAGCGCTGCGTGAGGTCGTCGACTCGCTCTTCGATCCTCGCGCCGGCGGCGTCCTCGGCCGAAACGTCGGCGTGGCTCGCCGTGACCTCGAGGTAGCCGTCGAGCCCGTCCGCGGAGGCGGCCGTCACGGCGCCGACCACGGCGAGCAGGGCCGCTCCGGCGGCACGGCCTCGCCACCGCGGTGCTCGCGCATGATCGTCATCGGGCGCGCCATCCACGCGTCAGCTCACCTTTCGCCCAGGAGGGCCGCCTCGCGCGGCTCAGGAACGTCGGTTCGCGCCACGGTGCTCTTGCCGACGAGCCGGACGAGACGGACTTCTCCACTCTGGGGAAGGACCACGCAAAGTTTGTTCCCGTCCCCTTCGATCGTCAGATACCCGGTCCCGGAGTCCGCGGAAAAACGATCGGTCGGGAGAAAGGTGGTCGGCTCAAAGACCTCGATCGATCCCGAATCCCGGAACCCCAGGTAGACGCGGTCGGATTGCGAGTCGACCTTGATCGCGCTTGCCGCGGGGCCGACGAACACGCGCTGGACGATCGTGAACGATGCGGTATCGAGGACGTCGAGGTATGGCGAGGTCTGGTGAATCACGTACAGCCGCGAGCCCGTCCGGTTCAGCTGCCCCCGGATCGGACCCCCGGAGGATCCCACCGTGGCCGCCACGAGGCCGTCCGGAAGGGTGAGAAGTGACACGGTGTCGTCCAGAGCGTTGAAGACCCAGAGGCGGCCCGGCGTCTTGTCCGCGAGGAGATACCGTGGTCCGCTCCCCACCGTCACGCGCCGGCGCTCGATCAGAGTGGGCCCGGAGGCGTCCAGGAGGGCGACCGTCGACGATCCGGTGTTCGCCACCGCCAGCGTGCCCCCGTTGTCCAAAAGCGCGAGCGATCCCGGCTCGTCCCCCGCGCGGAGCGCCATGACTCCGATGACGTCACCGGCGAGGAGGTCCACGGTCGCGACCGCATCGTCGCGCGTCAGCGAGACGTAGAGCCTGTTCCTCGAGGCGTCGATCGCCAGCGACGACGGGCCGCGGCCGGTCGGGATGAGCGCGGCGACCTGACCCGACACCTTGTCGAAGACCGCGAGAACGTTCGCCGTAGGACACGACACGACCCCCTGGAGTCCGACGGCGAGCTTTCCCGGCACGGATGGCGTGAACACCGCGTGGTATCCCGACTCGTCGAGGTGGGACGCGACGGCGTCGAGCTCGACCGCCACCAAGGCGGAGCGCTTCGCGTTGACCGAGAACGGGAACGGGACCGAGGCGGGGCCCTCGGCGGGAGTCAACGATACGGTCCCCTCCGCGCCTTTGCGCGAAGCGGACTTGACCCGCACGGCGAGCCCCGTGTAGGAGCCGGGGGGGATCGCGCCCCAGGCGAGGAGGCGCTGGCGGCCCGCCGTCTCGCCGCTGACGTCGGACAACGACAGGGACAGGGGAATGGCGGTCCCGTCCTCGCGCGTCGCCGAGACCCCTTCGAGAGAGATCGACAGCCCGCGTGCGTCGGCGCCGAGGGGCTTCAGATAGACGGCGACGGTTCCCCCGTCCTGAACCTCGATCGGGGCCACCTTGGACGGTTTGGCCCGACCGGCAGCGAGCAGGGCCGCGGCGGCCAGGAGAATCCATATGGTCTTCATGATTGGCCCCGGTGAAGTGCACAGACTAGGCCGAACCCGACCGCAAAAAAAGAGAGGGCCGGTGTGGAACCGGCCCCCTCTCTTGCTTCAGATGAAGGAGAACCCTTCTTGCGGTACGCGCCTCAATCCTGGATGTGGCACTTGTTGCAGAGCTGGCGCTGATACGGGGCGAACTTGGTCGCCGGCCGGTCGTAGTAGGCGGCCAGCATCTCGGCCTGCGAGTACCCCTTGAACACTTGGTTCTGCGAGAGGAGCGTCTTGCCGTCGGGGGTGTTGCCCACGGCGTCGTAGCTCGGGTAGACCGACACGCCGGCGGTGTTCGCCAGGGTCAGGAATTCGTTCTCGCCGTTCCAGCGGAGCGAGAAGGTCCAGGCCGAGGCGTGCGCGCGGTGGCAGGAGAGACACATGACGCCGTCGTTGGCGGTCGGACCGCCCAGCTGCGAGTCGTTGTTCTGGGCATGACCCGCCAAGGTCGCGATGTCGGACGTGTTCTCGGCAAACGGAACCAGCGAATTGAAGGAATTCGCGGTCGTGCCGGTCAGGTCGCCCGTCTTCAAGTAGGCGTTGTAGTTGCCGGCGATCGTGGCGCCGAGGCCCTGTTCCACGGGGTGGACGTAGCCGCTGTTGGTGTGCATGTCGCCGTGGCAGGTCGCGCACCACTGGCCCCAGGAGGTGTAGCCGCCGGTGGCGCTATAGCCGTAGGCGGTGCGGACCTGGTTCACGGCTTCCGACTTGTTGTAGGTCGCCGGGGTCACCGCCGAGGGAACGCCGGGGAAGTTGGTCCCGCCGGTGAACGGCGTGTAGGTCGATCCGCCGAGGATCCGGTAGACGCCGGCGGCGAGGCCGGCCGGAGGAACGAGACCATAGGAGCCGGCGCCCATGATCGGCGCGTACTGGGTCCCCTGGGCCTTGGTCGGGCTCACGATCGTGCCGTCGCTCAACCGGCGAGTGCTGCTGTGCGGATCGTGGCAGCTCGTGCAGGCGAGGTCGGTCGAAGTCATCGTGCCGCCGGGGGCCGTCGTGTTGTCGGGATCGGCGACGTAGCCGAAGTCCACCGCGACGATGTTGTGCCCGTGGCTCTGGCCGGGGTCGGTGGTGGCCGTGCCGCGGAGGAGGTAGCCGTACGTCTTCTTCACCCACCCGAAGTCGCCGCCGGGGGTGCGCTGCTTGGGCGCGATGCCGTTCGGCATGTCGACCGGCGCCGTCGAGATGTGGTACGAGCTCGGGCCCGTGTCGCCCGCGTGCTCGTGGCAGTTGAGGCAGGTCGAGCTGGGATCGCCCTTCGCCAGCAAAGGATGGCTGGCCGGGGCGTGCATGCTGTGGCATCCCGTGCATTCGGCGACGCCGCCCGAGTGGAAGGCGTAGGCGGGAGAGAGGCCGATTACCGCCAGCGCGGCGACCGTGAGCATCAGTGCGAACCGGATCGTCTTCATGGGTCCTCCTTGGAGCAGGTCAGGGGCGTGGAGGAATCGCACGATCCGTGCCCGACGAGCGGCGGGTTAGCGACCGATCCTGTCCTCAATGAACGGCGGCATCAGGGGAAGCGATCGAGAACACCGAGACCCCGCGGAAACCGAGCTGGGAGACATACAGCTTTCCCCCAGCCCCGAGCGCCATCGCACCGGGCCGGTTCAGGACTTCCTGTTTGTGCCCGGTCGGGCCGAATTCCCTCAGAAAGCGCAGGTTCGCATCGAAGATGAGTACGGCGTTCCTCGCGCGATCGGCGACGAGCACGTCCCCCTTGTCGTCGGCCAGGATCGATCCGACGATCCCGAAGGTTCCCGGGGCGGAGCCCGGCTTGCCGAACGACTGGACGCTGCCGTCGGATAGGCGGCGAAACGACCGGAATTCGGTTGGAATCGTGAAGTAGATCGACCCGGCGCCGTCCACGTCGATGCCCCCGAGCTCGGCGCCGTCGCGGGCCTTGTCGTCCTTGGGGACCGCGTCGAGCAGGTCGATCGCTCGCTCGAAGGCTCCATCGACGCTCGCGACCACCACGAGGCAGCGCGAGGTGCTGGCGAAATAGAGCTTCCCACCGCGAAAAATCATTCGATTCGGGACGAAATCCTGAATCTCCGGAGGCAGGCCGGAAAGCACCAACTCTCCCTGCTCGTCGCCCCGGTAGTTGTAATGGGTGATCTGCGCTCCGCCCGGGCGATCCGGGGACGCGAGTCGATACGAAAGAACCAGAATGTCTCCGCTTTCGAGCGCCACCAGGTCCGCGACCGTTCCGAGCCTCATGGCGTCGTGGGTGAACTCGTAGATCTCCATGCCGGTCGCGTTGAACACGCGGAGGACGTCTCCTTCGCCGACATAGACCTCGTCGTGAAAGCGATCGGCGTGAAGCTGCACGTCGCTGTAAGGCACGATCCCCGAGAAATTCGACAGCCGGTAAAGGTATTCGACCTGGATCTGGGCGCGCGGGTCCGCGAATCCCGTTATCAAGGCGGAGAACCCCAGCGCCGGCAATAAGACTCGAAATCTCACATCGCTCCTTATACCGCGAAGAAGCGCAACCCATGTGCCAGGCCGAAAGCCGCGCTCGGCGGGCTCCGCACTTGTCGTTCCCGTGCGGTGGGGGAAATGCCCCACCTGGGGTGAGTGTTTCGACGCAGCGCACGGCCGAAGCGGGCGTGGACCCCCTGCTTCAGGGCCGTCCGAGATGGCGCGTCCTTTGCGTTAACCGGTGCAACGCCGCCGGAGCGTGCCGGGGCGGCTGTGTACCGACATAAGGGGGACAGGACCGATGGCGAAGCACCCGAAGATCCTGCTGGTCGAAGACGACCGGCTTCTCCGGATGGACCTCGCGCTCGTGTTGGGGCGCGAGGGGTTCGATCTCGACACGGCGGACTGTGCCGCCGATGCCATCGATCTCCTCGGCCGCGGCCGCTACACTCTCGTCCTCAGCGACATCGGTCTCCCCGACGACAGCGGGTACGAGGTGCTTCACGCCGCCAAGCGCGCCGACCCGCGGACGAAAGTGGTCCTGGTCACGGGCTCCCAGTCGGGGGCATCCGCCGACGAGATCAAGGTGGACGGGGTCGAGACCGTGATCCTCAAGCCCTTCACACTGGCGTACCTCGTGGATACCGTGCGCCGGCTCGCGGTCTGATCGCGCCTCCCGAGCGCGAGTACCATCGGCCCCGTGATCCGGCGAGGGAAGACACCGGCCCAAGGGGAGCCCGAATGGCGCGTGCCTTCGGTGCCCCACCCCGTGTACTTTCCGAGCTGCGCGGCGGAACGCCGGAGAAAGCGGGCAGGACGAGGATGACGAATCGGCACTTGCTGGCGGGAATCCTCGGGACGGCGGCGCTCGTCGCCTCCGCGGTCCACGCCGCCGGCGGCGCGCCCGCGCCGGCCCCCACCAACGACGATTGCCTGGCCTGCCATGACGACGCCACGCTGAAGCGCGAGGACGGACGCCCGGTCTCCGTGGCGGGGAAGGCGTTCGCGGATTCGGTCCACGGGCCGATGGCGTGCGTCGATTGCCACGCCGACCTCGCGCACGCCGAATTCCCGCACCCCGAGAAGTTCGCTCCGGTGGACTGTGCGGCGTGTCACGGCGATGCGGTCGCGGCCTACGGAAAGAGCGTTCACGCCGACGCGCGCAAGGCAGGGAAGCTGCTCGCGGCGACGTGCACCGATTGCCACGGCGTCCACGACATCCGGCCGAGCTCCGACCACGAGTCGAAGACCTATCCGCTGAACCTCCCCGGCACCTGCGGGCGGTGCCACGGCGACCCGAAGATCATCAAGGAAGCGGACATCAAGATCGGGGACATCGTCACCAAGTACCACGACAGCATCCACGGCAAGGTGCTCGAGAAGAGCGGGCTGCTCGTCTCCGCGAAGTGCACCAATTGCCACGGCAACCACGAGATCCGCCGCAAGACCGACCCCCTGAGCCGCGTCTTCCGCGCGAACGTGCCCGGGACGTGCGGCACGTGCCACGGCGGCATCCTCACCCTGTATGCCTCGGGAATCCACGGGTCGAGGCTGGCGGCGGGGGACCCGAAGGTCCCGGTCTGCTCCGACTGTCACACGGCCCACGAGATCACGCGCACCGACCTCGACCGCTGGAAGCTCGACGTCCTCGCCGAATGCGGCACCTGCCACGTGCAATCGCTGAGGACGTACCGCGACACGTTCCACGGGCAGGTGACGAGCCTGGGATTCACGCGGGTCGCGAGCTGCTCGGACTGCCACGGAGCCCACGACATCCTGCCCAAGGCCGATCCCCGCTCCACGGTCTCGGACGGACGCCGTGCCGAGACCTGCCGGAAGTGCCATGCCGGGGCGAACGCCAGCTTCGCCAAGTACGACCCGCACGCCGACAAGCGCGATCGGGTCCGCAACCCGCCGCTCTTCTGGGCCACCCGTTTCATGCAGCTCCTCCTCGGAGGGGTCTTCGTCTTCTTCGGGCTGCACACGAGCCTCTGGTTCCAGCGGCTCCTCGTCAAGGACAAGCCTCAGCCTCCGGCCAAGGCCGCGTCGAAGAAGGAGGCGGAGTAGACCGATGCGCCACATCCAGCGCTTCGACGCCTATCACCGGGTGACCCACCTCGTCCTGATGGGCAGCTTCCTCGGCCTGGCCGCGACGGGATTGCCGCTGCTCTTCCATGACGCCGGATGGGCCGCGACGATCGCGAATCTCCTGGGCGGGCTCCGCGTCGCGGGAATCCTCCACCGGTTGTTCGCGATCGTGCTGATCCTGGCGTTCGGCGCGCACGTGGCGCGTCTACTGCGCCGCCTGTTCGTCGAGAACGACTACGGCATCCTCTGGGGCCCCGAGTCGATGGTCCCACAGCCCCGCGACCTGAAGGAGATGGTCGCCCACTTCGCGTGGTTCTTCAGGCGCGGGCCGCAGCCGCGCTTCGACCACTTCACCTACTGGGAGAAATTCGACTACTGGGCCGTCTTCTGGGGGATGTTCATCATCGGCGGCTCCGGCCTGATGCTCTGGTTCCCGGCGTTCTTCGCGCGCATCGTGCCCGGCTGGGTGTTCAACATCGCGCTGATGATCCATGGGGAGGAGGCGCTGCTCGCCGTTGCGTTCATCTTCACGATCCACTTCTTCAACGGCCACCTGCGCCCCGACAAGTTTCCCATGGACACGGTGGTCTTCACCGGGAGCCTGACCGAGGAGGAGTTCAAGCACGAGCGACCGGAGGCGTACGAGCGGCTCGTCCGGGAGGGGCGCCTCGACGACCTCGTCGTCGGCCCGCCGCCCCAGCGCGTCCTGCGCGCGGGGCGGGCGGTGGGGACGGTCGCGATCCTGCTCGGGCTCGGCATCTTCTCCCTTATCCTCTACGCCGTCATGAGCCACGCATGAGCGCGACCCAGCGCCCGATCCGGATCTTCCTCGAGGCCGTCACCAAGAACGGCATCAGCCTCACGGGGGCGGCGCTGACGACCGCCGCGGGGATCCTTTTCCTCGCGCTGTTCGTCATCGAGTCGATCGGATTCTCAGGGGGACCGTACCTCGGAATCCTGTCGTTCGTCGCCATTCCGTCGGTCTTCATGATCGGTCTCGTGTTGATCCCGATCGGGATGGCCTGGGACCGGCGTCGCGCGCGTCGCGCCGCCGAGCGCGGCGAGGCGGCGCCCGGCCTCCCGGTCGTCGACCTGAACGTCCCGCGCACTCGAGCGCTCCTGCTCGTCTTCGTGGGCGCGACGATCGTGAACCTCGTCATCGTCTCGACGGCCACCTACAAGTCGGTCGAGGTCATGGACTCCACCGAGTTCTGCGGGAAGGCCTGCCACTCGGTCATGGCCCCGGAGTTCACGACCTATCAGCGGTCGCCGCATTCCCGCGTGGCCTGCGTGTCCTGCCACATCGGGCCGGGGGCGGGGTGGTTCGTCAAGTCGAAGCTCTCGGGCTCCTGGCAGCTGATCTCGGTGAACCTCAAGCTGTACCCGAAACCGATTCCGACTCCGGTCCACAACCTGCGCCCGGCCCGCGGAACCTGCGAGCAGTGCCACTGGCCGACGAAGTTCGTCGGCGACCGCCTCAAGATCTTCACGCACTACCAGGACGACGAGTCGAATTCGGAGATCAAGACCGTGCTCCTCCTGCGCGTCGGGGGCCTTCAGGGGCGGACGTCGAAGGGGATCCACTGGCACGTCGATCCCGGGGTCTCGATCCGCTACCGGGCCGACGAGAAGCGCGAGACGATCGCGGAGGTCGAGCTGACCCGGGCCGACGGGACGAGGAGCGTCTTCAAGAAGGCGCCGGCCGACGGTGCCCAGGCGGCCGTGTGGCGCACGATGGATTGTATCGACTGCCACAATCGTCCGACCCACATCTACCGGATGCCCGAAGGCGAGCTCGACCGCGCGCTCTCGGAGGGGCGGATCGATAAGACCCTCCCGTTCATCCGTCGCGAGGGAGCGAAGGCCCTGAAGGCCGACTACGCCTCGCAGGACGAGGCGAGCGCGAAGATCGGCGCCGCGGTCGGCTCGTTCTACGCTTCGGGGTATTCCGCGGCCGACAAGACGAAGGTCGACGCGGCCGCCCGAGAGCTCGCCGCGATCTACTCCGCCAACGTCTTTCCCTCGATGAACATCCGCTGGGGAACCTACCCGAGCCACCTCGGGCACCAGGACTCACCGGGCTGCTTCCGATGCCACGACGGCGACCACGCCGACGCCGACGGCAACGTGATCGCCAACGACTGCGATAAGTGCCACACGGTGCTCGCGATGGAAGAGGCGAACCCCGAGGTCCTGAAGACCCTCCAGCCCTAGGGCCGGCGCCTCGCGAGGAGGGTGACCGCCGCGATCACGATCGCGGTTCCGGCGAGCGACGGCCAGGTCGGAACCGTCCCGAACATCAGGAAGCCGAACAGCAAACCGAAGACCGGTCCGGTCATCGTGACCGCGGTGGCGCGGGCGGCGCCGGCCCGCGCGAGTCCGTGCGTCAGCGCCATCTGCCCGACGAGGGCGGAGGCGAAGACGAGCAGGTGGCCGGCGACCTCGCGCCCGGAGTGCGGGAGGGCCGCGGACCCCTCGCGGACGGAGGCGGCGAGGGAGAGCGGGATCGTCGCCAGCGGGAACCAGACCATGATCGTCAGCGGATGTTCCGTCCTCGAGAGCTTGCGCACCGCGATGTACGCGCAACCGGAGAGCATCGATCCGCACAATCCGACGAGCGCCGGGCCGCGCGGGGTCCCCTGTGGACCGACGATCAATCCGACCCCCAGGAGCGCCGCGAGCACCAGCGGCCAGTGCCAGCGCCCCGTTCCCTCCGCGAGGAAGAACGGGGCGATCGAGGCGACGAAGATCGGGTGGCTGTACTGCAGGAGCACCGCGTCGCCCAGCGGCAGGTGCTGCACCGACCAGAAGTAACACGACAGCGCGGCGTACCCGAGGAGGCCCCGCAGGAGGAGCATCGGAGGGTTCGTTCCGACGATCGGCACGCCGCGGCGCCGGGCCAGGACGACGAAGACCGCCGTCATCATGAGCCCGCGCGAGAGCACGACCGCCTGCATCGGCGTGTCCGGGAGGAGCTTCTTTGCGAACGCGGCCATCGCCGCGAACGCGGCGGCGGAAAGGACCATGAGCTGAAGGCCGAACCCGTCGCCGGGGCGCCGTGAGCCCTCCTTGACCGACGACCAGACGTCGGCGAGGCCGGTGAGAAGGAGGGACTTCGTCGGCTGAAGCCAGCTCATCGTCGCGCGCGGGACGGTAGCACCGTTGACGACGATCGTCGCCGCCGGGTTGATTCGGAGGACGGTTCGGGTTAGCGTCCGCTCTTTCGCGAGGGCCCCATGCGCCGCCTGTCCGCCGTCCCGTTGCTCCTGGCTCTCGCGGTCCCCGCCGCCGCTGCGGACACGATCGGCCGCCTCGACCCGAACGTCGTTCCGGTCGGAGAGGCCGTGCGGCTCGAGCTCGACGCCCGGCAGGCGGACTACTCCGGCTCGGTCGAGATCGCCCTCGCGGTGAAGGCGAGCACCCGGTCCTTCCGCTTCCACGCCGAGGAGATCGACCTGAAGCGGGTCGTGCTCCACCGGGACGGCGCGGCCGAGCCGCCCCGCACGCTCACCACGACCGTCGGAGCGGAGGGGATGGTCACGGCGGAGGCGGCGGCGCCCTTGGCACCGGGCCGCTACACGCTGACGATCGACTTCACGAACGACTTCGACCGGCGCGCGGTCGGCCTGTACCGGTTGCAGTCGGCGGGGGAGTGGTACGCGTTCACGCAATTCGAGGCGGTCGACGCACGCAAGGCGTTCCCCTGCTGGGACGAGCCTTCGTTCAAGATCCCGTGGCGGGTCACGTTGACCGTGCCGCAGGGCGACCTGGCGATCGCCAACGCTCCCGAGGATCGGGAGTCCTCAGCGGACGGCAAGCGCACCGTCGTCTTCAAGCCGACCCGCCCGCTTCCGTCGTATCTGATCGCGTTCGCGACCGGTCCCCTCGAAACCGTGCCGGTGCCGGGGACCTCGATTCCGACCCGCGTGGTCGTCCCGAAGGGGACCGCCGCCTTGGCCGGGGAGGCGGTGGCCATGACACCGCCGCTGCTCGCCTCCCTCGAGCGCTACTTCGGGAGCCGCTATCCCTACGAGAAGCTCGACCTCATCGCGGTCCCCGAATACTGGTACGGGGCGATGGAAAATCCGGGCGCGATCACCTTCAAGGACGACGTCCTGCTGCTCGACTCGAAGACCGCGAGCAACGCATCCCGCCAGCACCTGGCCATCGACATCGCCCACGAGATCGCACACATGTGGTTCGGCGATCTCGTGACCATGCGGTGGTGGGACGACCTGTGGCTCAACGAGTCGTTCGCGTCGTGGATGGAAGTGAAGACGGTCGCCGAGGTCTACCCGCGCTTCGAGGTCGCGATCGATTCGGTTCGAGGCGTGCAGGGGGTCATGGACACCGACGCCGCGCTCGCGACCCATGCGATGCGGCAGCCGGTCGGCTCGGTCGCCTCGCTTCTGCAGTCCGCCGACCAGCTCGCCTACGTCAAGGGAGCGTCGGTCCTCGAGATGGTGGAGACGTGGCTGACGCCGGAGGTGTTTCGCAAGGGAGTGGCCGCCTACTTACGCGCCCACGCCGACGCCAACGCGACCGGCGACGATCTCTGGGGCGCCTTGGGCAAGGCGTCGGGAAAGGACGTCCGGGCGGTGCTCTCGTCGTTCCTCGACCAGCCCGGAGTCCCGCTGGTCACGGCGCGACCGCTCCCGGGCGGCAAGGTCGCGCTGTCGCAGACGCGCTTCCTCAATTCCGGCGCGAAGGCGCCGGGCCCGCAGCTCTGGAAGATCCCCGTGATGCTCGCCTATCCCTCGGCCAGCGGTGTCGCGAACCGGAGCGTGCTGCTGACGAAGGGGGAGCAGGTGGTCGATCTCGGCCTGAAGGACGGACCCGCGTGGATCCACCCGAACGCCCACGAGAGCGGGTACTACCGCTGGTCGGTCCCGCGCGAGGCCTTCCTGAGCCTGGGTCGCGAGCCCGCCGGCGTCCTGGACGTGCCCGAGCGCATCGGCCTGCTCGGGAACGCCTCCGCCCTCCTGGATGCGGGACAGCTCGCGGGAGACGCCTACGTCCGGATCCTCGAGGCGTTCGCCTCCGATCCCGACCCGCACGTGGTCGCGACGGTGGTGGACGGCCTGGCGAAGGTGCGGGGGACGTTTTACGGCGACAAGGACGATGCCGCGTTCGCGGCGTTCGTGCGCCGCACGCTGCGCCCGCCGTTCGAGAAGATCGGCGCGAGCCCGCGCGCCGGCGAGAGCGACTCGACCGCATCCCTGCGCGCGAGCCTCCTGGAAGCGCTCGCCCGCGAGGGTGACGACGCCGCCGTGCTGGACTCGATGGAAGCCCTCGCCCAGGCGTACGGGGCCGACCCGGCGAGCGTCGATCCTTCGATCGCGGGAACGGCGATCGGGCTGTCGGCCCTGCGCGGGGATGCGGCGCTCTTCGACCAGTACCGGGCTCGCTTCGAGGGCGCGACCAATCCCGCCGACCGACGCCACTACCTCGCCGCGCTCGGCAGCTTCCGCGATCCGGCCCTCACCGGGCGCGCTCTCGACTACGTCTTCACCGGCCCGTTGCGCCCGCAGGAGGCGTTCACGATCCCCCAGGTGGTCGCGCAGGAGCCCAGCGCTCGGGATCGGACGTGGACCTGGATGATCGGTCACTACGACGTCATCAGGAAGAACACGCCCCAGGACTTCATCATCTTCATGCCGTACTTCGCGGCGGGCTGCTCGAGCACGAGGCTCGCCGCCGCGAAGGAGTTCTTCTCCGTCCCCGAGCACGACCCGCCCGGGACGGCGCGCGAGCTGGCGACGGTTGCCGAAGGGGTCGAGGACTGCGTCCGCCTCGACGCCCGCGAGGGGGAGGCCGTGCGGAAATACATCGCCTCTCGCTAGACTGGCCGGCCAACTCGAAGACTTAGGAGGCGGATCATGAGCGCAAGACGATTTCTGGGCGCCCTGGTCGTGGCGGTCGTCGCGACGACGGCGGCGAGGGCCCAGGGGGTGGGGTTTCGGGGAGTGGGACCGCGCGTCGGTGCGTCGGACAATCCCGATCAGTTCGTGGCCGGAGTCCAGTTCGATCTCGGCGAGTTCGCGAAGAACGTGCGCTGGCAGCCGAGCGTCGAGCTCGGATTCGGGGACCACAAGACCTCGCTGTACGGCAATTTCATGGTCGCCTATTACTTTCCGGTCAAGGCGGCGGTCACGCCGTACGCCGGGGCGGAAGCCGTCCTCTGGCTCTTCGACAACGACGGGAACAAGGATCCGAACTTCGATGACGGGTTCAACACGCAGATCGGGCTCGCCGCGGTCGGTGGGATCGAGACGCACGTCGGCAAGGGGAAGACGCGCTTTCTCGCGGAACTCCAGCTGAGGATCGTGAGCGACATGCCCGACGCGAAGATCCTGGTCGGCTGGACGTTCTGACGCCCCTCAGACGGCGAGCCCCGGAGCCTCGGGGGGGCTCGCCGCAGCGCGCGCCGGCGCGCGCTCGAGGAACGCACGGTGGCGCCGGCGCGCGTCCCGCAGGACGCGGTCGTCGAGCGAGCGCGCCAGGCTCGCGAGACCGAGGTCGCCTCGCCGGGACGCGCGAGCGGCCGCCGCGTCGAGCCATCGCGCGAGCACGATGCGATCGTTGATATCGCCGAGTCGCGTCTGGACCTTTCGCCATCGCTCCGACTCGCGCGGCGGGACGTCGAACAACGCTTCCGCGACCTCCGCTCCGTACCGCAGCCTCCGCGCCCGGCGACGGACCTCGTGGAGGGCGGGGGGGTCGAATCGCCGACCCGCCGAGGCGAGCCGTGCCTCGAGTTTGGCGCTCTCCTCACGGGCACGATCGTCGGTGCGCCGCCGGACCTCGACGTCGTCGACGACCCCGCCGGCGAGGATCGCCCTCAAGTCTCTTCGCAGTCGCGCCACGTCGAGGTCGAGCAACCGTTCGCGCGACCGGGCGCGGCCCCGCCCCCGTGCGCGGGTCAGCGAGCGGCGAAGGGCCCCCGTCGCTCCGCTCCCGTCGTCGCGCCGGGCCAAGCTCAGGACGAGCTCCACGCCGACGTCCAGATCGCGGCACAGTCCCGCCGCGCGGGCGAGATCCCGAAGGAGCCGTCCCGCGCGCTTCGCCCTTCTTTCCACCGCTTCCGCCGCGAACAGGGGGAGCGCGACGCGCAACCGCCGTGACGCCACCCGCAGGTCGTGGACCGCCTCCGCGTTCCCGGACAGAGCTAGCGGGTACGGAGCGAACACGTCCCGCATGCGGCGCGCGAGAAGGCGCGCCCCCGGGGACGCCGTGGGAACCGGGCGGGTCGTCGGCATCGTGATCCGTTCCTGGCGGTTCGGCCGTGCGCCGCTAGTGTATTGAGTCATGCCGCGCTATGCGAACCTCGACCCCCGGCACACCCCTCACGGTCTCCGCGCGGTGCTGCGCTGGTCGCTCTGGGACCGGATCTCCGGCGCGCGCCGCATCGCACCCCTGGGCGCGCCCGCTCCGAGCGTCACGCCGGACCTCACCACCGTCCGCGACCCGCAGGGGCCGCCGCGGGTCACCTGGATCGGGCACGCCTCGTTCCTCGTTTCCCTCGAGGGGGCCTCGGTCCTGGTCGATCCGGTCTTCTCGCGCAGGATCGGGGGCGTGGTGGTGCGTTACGGCGAGCCCGGACTGCTCCCGTCCCACCTCCCGAGGATCGACGCGCTCCTGATCACCCACAACCACTACGACCACCTCGACGCCCCCTCGATCGACGCGCTGCCGCGCGAGCTCCCGGTGTTCGTCCCCGACGGGCTAGGTCCTTGGTTCGCGCGGCGCCGGTTCACGAGCGTGCGGGAGATGCGCTGGTGGGATTCAGCGTCGGCCGGGCCGCTGCGGGTGACTTTCGTTCCCGCGCGGCATTGGTCGCGACGATTCCCCTGGGATACCAACCGGAGCTGGTGGGGCGGGTACGTGATCGAGGGGGGAGGGGCGTCGATCTACCACGCCGGGGACTCGGCCTGGTTCGACGGCTTCCGTGCGATCGGCGCGCGCTTCCCCGCGCTCGATCTGGCGATCCTTCCGGTCGGAGCGTACGAGCCCGCCTGGTTCATGGAATGGCATCACTTGAACCCGGAGCAGGCGGGGGACGCGTTCCAGGTGCTCGGCGCGCGGGCGATGATCCCCGCGCATTGGGGGACGTTCCGCCTGACCGACGAGCCGCTCTCGGAGCCGGCCGCCCGAATCGCGCGGTGGTGGGAGAGCCGGAGCCCGGCGGGATCGCTTCACCTGATGGCGGTCGGGGAGACGCTCGGGCTCTCCTCGCGCCAGGGCGCGTCGGGACGCGTCTGGATCTCGACCAGATAGAAGGCGTTCGTGCCCACGACGAGCGCGACCAGGAGCGCCATCGCGGCCCCGGCGGTCCGGTTTCGCCACGGGCCGTCGCCGGGCGCGCGAAGCAGTCCGACGCCGAGCAGGATCGCGGCGGCGACGAGGCTCGGCGGGGAGAACAAGAGGCTCTGGGTTGGGGCGTAGGCGACGGTGAAGAGGTGCCTCACCAGGAGAACCGCTCCCGCGGCTGCGAGGAGCCCTCGCACCGGCGCCTGGCCGTCTCGCGCGAGCAGGACCAGGCCCGGGAGAGCCATCGCCGCAAGCACCAGGACGAGGGCGACGTAGGCGAGGTTTCCCGGGCGCATCGCCAGGGCGCGGGAGACGAAGAGCGGGTAGCGGTCGGAAGCCTCCCCCGGTTGCCCTCGCACCGACATCACGCCGACCCGCCAGGCGGTCTCGCTGTGCGCCGAGGGGTGCACGAGCCGGCCGAGGTCGAGATACTCCGCCGTGAAGTGCTCGAGGTTCTCGACGAGATCCTCCGCCGGGCGCGCGAACTTCTGATCGCCCCAGGTCGCGAAGAACCCGGGCCCCTGCGCCCGCGCCGCGAGCGGGATCCAGGCGGCGAGACCCAAGGCGGGGATCGCGATCGCGATCGCACCGTCGCGCAGGACCCGGCCGATGTCGCGGGGGCGTGCGGCGGCGACTCCCGCGGCGACGATCGCGACCAGGTAGGCGTTCTCGAGGCTGAACCCGAGGGAGGCGAGCAGCAGGAGCCCGATCGTGGCAGCCCCTCGTGAACCGGGTAGCTCGAGCCACGACGCCAGCGCGTGGAGGGTCAGGACGAGCATCAGGGCGGACCACGCGAACGTCTCGATCATCGACGAGAGGGACCAGATCGCGAGCGATCCGGCGAGCAGGGCCGTGACACCGGCGACCGGCCACCGCCGCGCCCCGACGCGCGCGATCAGCTCGCCGCATGCCGCGACCATGAGGGCGCCGGCGGCTGCGGTCTCGGCAATCGCCACCTCGCGGCCGAGCGCGGGCCGTCCGAGCCACCGGCCCACCGCCGCCGGGGCGAACGTGACGACCGGGATGCCGAGGTGGCGAACCTGGATGCGCCCGCTCGCGGCCTCGTACAGGTAGCGCGCGCAGTCGGCGTTGAACACGTAGTCGAGATGGGTGAGCGCCCTCCGGTCGATCGCGAACGTGACGGCGTAGACGAGCGCCAGGGGGACGACCATCCGGCGCCGGAGCAGGCCCGGAACGATCGCCTCGGCCGCCGCCGCCAGCGCGATCAGGAAGACCCCGTGCAGGGCGGCCTGCGCTGCGACCTGGTCTTTCCCCACGAGGGAGGCGGCGACCGCGGCCGCGATCGCGGCGCCCAAGGCCGCCGGGGCCCGGCTCACGCGGCGGCCGGCGGAGGGGTCTTGAACCGGCGGTGCATCCACATCCACAGCTCCGGTCGCTCGCGGATGCGCCGCTCCAGAAGCGCGGTCGTCTCCGCCGTGATGCGCCGCACGTCGGTGTTCCGGTCGCCGGAGAGGTTCGGGAAGGTCATCGGCTCGTAGACGATCCGCCAGCCGTCCGGCTCCGGATACGAAAAAGTGGCGACGACCGGAGCTCCGGTGCGGAGGTGCATCATCCCGACGGTCGGAATCGTGGAGGCGGGACGGCCGAAGAACGGGACGAAGATTCCCGAGCCCCGCGCGTCCTGGTCGATCATGACAGCGACTCCCATCCCGCTCGCGAGCGCCCGCACCACCTCGCGGACCGCGCGGTCCTTCCCGCAGACGACGTTGCCCGACCCCCGGCGCACCCGGGCCAGCATCTCTTCGAGGCGCGGGTTCTCCATGCTCCGGGTGATCATCAACATCGGGCAGCCGAGGAACCCCTGCATGTAGGCGGTCAGCTCCCAGTGCCCGAAATGACCGGAGATCACCAGCACGCCTTTCCCCAGGGCGTACGCAGCCTTCAACGCGTCGAGGCCCTCGTAACGAATCCGTGTGCCGATGTCGGCCGGGCCCAGGCGGGGAAAGAACGCCGCTTCGGCCGTGATCCGTCCGTAGTGGCGCCAGCATGCCCGAGCGATGCGCCTGCGCTCGGCCTCGCCGGCGCCGTCGCCGAACGCGAGCTTCAAGTTCGAGAGCGCGACCGCAGTGTGCTTCCTGTCGAGTCGGTAAGCGATCTCGCCCATGGCCGTCCCGACGCCGGCGAGGGCTCGCCGCGGGAGGAGGCGCGCCAGCCCGAGAAGGACGGCGGCCGCCGCGGTCTCGACCGCGAACCGAATCCGCTTTCCCACCCCGGGTTCGCGCTCCATTCGCGCCGACTATAATCAAGCGCTTCGAATCCGTCATGCCGTCCGGCCGCGCGACGCGCGCCGCGAGGAGGCTAGGGAGTGAACGCGCGCCGGGGCAGGCTGGGTGCGGCCGCGTGCGCCCTCGCGACCGCGTTGTCGGCGGCGAGCGCGGCCGAGCCGGCAGCCGCCGGGCATCCGGTGCCGGAGCCTGCCGGCGTCCATCCCACGATCGACGAGGTTCGCGCCCACGAGCTGCAGCAATCGCGGCGCGCGTACGTCTTGGGGCGGATTCAATGGAGCTACCCCCAAAAGCTCGGCGGGGCGATCGGCGCGATCGTGACCCGCCTTCCCAAGGACTACGACTGCACGACCACCTGTCTCCTTCGGGGGCTCACGGTTCAGGGCACCGCGGGGCTCGGGGGCGGCGGGGTCGCGCTGGGGTACGGGAGCCTCGTCGGCGAGACGGGGGCTTCGCTCCGTTTCATCCGTCACCCGTACGTGGGGTGGGGGGCGCGCGCCGCCTATCTTCGAACCTGGCGCGGGTCGGAGCTCGAACCCGGCGGCGCGAACTTCCTCGGGGCCGAGGCCGGGGTGACGATCGCGCAATTCAATCTCGTGGTCGGGGTCTTCCACATTCTCGGTCCCGAGCGTCCCGGGCAGGACTGGCGGGTCTTCGGCGGCGCGGGTTGGGGGTTCTGAGGCGATGCGAGGCGCGGTTCGCCCGTGGCTTCACGCGCTCCTCGTCACGTCGGCGCTCGCCGCGGCGATGCCCGTCCGGGCGCTCGAGACCGACCAGTACTGGGCGTGGGGGGTTCCGCTCCCCGACGCCGCCGACGCCGTGGACGCGAAGGTCAACTCCGACATCGCCGAGGCGCTGGAGGAGGTCAACGCGCGCGGAGCGACGTGCTCGTGCCGCAGCGTTCAGAAGAGGATCCGCCGGAAATTCTCGTATCTGATCTTCCTCAAGCCCGAGCTGTGGACGACCAACACCTCGCTCGTGGCCAAGCTCCCCGGCAGCCGCGAGGACGAGCTGCGGTTCCGCAACGAGTACGTCTACGCGAAGAACGGCTCGCGCGTGGAGGTCATCCGCTGGCTGCCGCCCAGCCCGACGATCGAGGTGGACCGCGTCCGCTTCGGCACCGACAAGCTGAGCCATTTCTTTTCGGAGGGAGCGTGGCTCCACACCTGGTACCGCGGTTTCGTGAAGAAAGGGGTGGCGCCCGATGAGGCGTTCAGGCGCGCCGTGCTGCGAGGCGTGCTGACCGAGCGCACGATCCTCGGCGGGACATCCTCGGGGGTGCTGTCGCTCGCGGACCTGGAGGCGAACGCGCAGGGGCTCCTCTTCTGGAACGGGCTGTGCGGGGGACCCGATCCCGCGCTCGAGCGGACCGCGTCGGGGTGGAGGTTGAAGCGCCGGTTCGATCTTCGAGCGGTCGTCTCCCCCGAGTGGGACGAATCGTGGCAGCCGAACGTCTACACGCCCGCCCGCTGGAAGAAGGTCCGGCCGGTGCTCGCCTCGTATTGCGAGGCGCTCCGCTCGCCTTGGGTCGAAGCCCTGAGGGCGGACTACGCCCGGCGCGACACCACGACGCTCACCGAGACGATCGTCACCGGCCTCGTGGCGGATGGAAAGCTCGTCGATCCGTCGGAGTTCACGATCGACGCCGTGTGCGGGCTGCCGCGGCGGAGCCTAGAGGCCGTCGCGCGAGACGACCACGAGCCGTAGGAGATCGTCGAAGACTCGCCGCGCGTCCGGGTTCAGGGGCGCTCCGCCCCCTCCCGCCGCGAACAAGTTGACGACCTCGTACGTCGCGTCGGGGCCCAGCCTCCGGCGCGAGCGCGCCAGCCTCGAGGCGGCATGCGCGATCGCATCCCCGGTCACCCGCGCGTAGGTATTGACGGCGGCCGAGCGCGCCGCGAGCTCCGAGGCCGCGCGCCGCAGGGGGCGACCGGTCAGCCGCGCCGCCCGCCGCGCCAGTCCGAGCCACGCGTCCTGGAGCTCCCGGGCGCGGCGCGCGCGCGCCTGCGTCGCGATCCGGTCGGATCGCGACGCGTAGCTCGACGCGGCGATCGCGAGGAGGACGCCCGCCGCGATCGGGCGGGGGTCGCGCGCGTAGATCCGGGGAAGCTCCCGGAGCAGGTCGCGGGTCGAATAGACGGCGTTCCAGGTGATCCCGTCGGGCACGGGCACCGGGCCCTTCGCGGACCGGCGCCTCTCGAACCACGCGTGCGCGCGATCGAGGCGCCGTACCAGCGGGCGGGCCTCGGCCATCAGGAGATCCTCCGTCTTCCGGTCGTACCCGACGTGGCGGAGGAGCAGCCGGTCCCGCGTCTCCTCGAACGTCCGGTCGA
The DNA here is from genome assembly GCA_041500265.1 of Acidobacteriota bacterium. Lineage (GTDB taxonomy): Bacteria > Acidobacteriota > Polarisedimenticolia > Polarisedimenticolales > DASRJG01 > DASRJG01. Next base: position 31,445 of record JBGQLU010000011.1, read on the forward strand.
AGAGGAGGAGGAGCGGATCGGACGCGTAGGTGGCGAGCGGCCGCTTCCGTCCGGCGATCAACGCGTCGCGGATCTGCGCGAAGCAGCGGACGATCGCTCTCGCCTTCCTCTTCTGCTCGACGAGGGTCGTCGACCAGCGCGGGCCGTCGTCGAAGCGGTACCCTTGGTGGAAGAGGCCGAACTGCCGGACGGAGCCGTAGTCGATGATCCCCCCGTCCAGGAGGACGTTGTCCCCGTCCCAATCCAGCCAGCAGAACACGTACTCGCGCTCGAACGTCGCCGCGGCGACGGCGAACGACCTCGCGATCTTGCCGGCGAAGGCGCGGTAGCCATCCGCCGCGCCGCGGGCCGCGGGGAGCCCGTCGTTGGCGCGCTCGCGCGCGATCGCGTGGTCCACGGCACCCCGCAGCCAGGCGAGATCGCCTTGCCTCAGCGGGGCGAAGAGGTGGGAGGGCCGGAGGAGATTCCGCGCCGCCCGGACGTTGATCGCGAATCCCCCGGGGAAGGCGATCACGGCGAGACAACGCTCGGTCGCGATCCCGCTCCTGTGAAACGTCTCGCTCATCAGCGCGGCGGCCAGGCCCTCTTCGACGTTCGCCGTCCCGCAGCCGTAGGAGGCGGTCCGGCTCCCCGTCTTGAAGAACCGGCGGGTCTCCGCGGTCGCGGGGCACAGGCGCGTGACCCCGGTCCCGCAGCTCGACACGTCCCACGTGACGCCGGCGTGGCGGACCGCTCCGTCCCAGACGCTCCGTCCGTCGCCGGAGGTCGTGCCGCGCCGGTCGGAGTGCTGGAGCTGGAGGTAGCGCGTCGCCATGTAGCGGCCGGGGAGCAGGTCGCGCTGGGAGAAGCGAGCGCCGTGCTGAAGGTCGTATTCGTTGACGATGACGAACGCGAACGTGTCGAGGATAGCGCGGCGCAGCCCGCGGGTCATCGTGTCCGGGTGGTTCCTCGGGATCAGCCCCATCTCCCGGGCGAGCGCGTAGTTGAAATAGGCGATTTCGCCGGCGTGACGGCGCCTCGCGCGGTAGTCCACGTGCCCGTGAGGGACGTCCCTGTAGGGGTGGCTCCCGTCGAGCGCTCCGAACCCCCGGTAGACGGCGGCGTCGTCGGACGGGAGGCCCACTCCGCGCATCCTCTTGAAACGGAACGTGTTGGACACGCGGATGAAACTAGGTTCGAAGAGCCGCCCGGCGCAAATCTGGCGGATTCGTGGCACCATGGCGCGGTCTCCGAGGCGCCGGGAAAGGGTCCTGAAATCAGCGCTTTCGGGATCTGTCCGAGAGGAGCGCCGTGAGCGGGACCGATCACGAGAACAATCCGCAGCACCGACAGATGGCGGATGAATCGATGGTGCGGAATCTGGCCTACCAGGCCGACGCGATCTGGCCACAGGAGGTCGAGATCGTACGCGGGTACGGCCTCTCCGGGAAGCCGCGCATCCTGGACGTCGGCTGCGGGACCGGCGAGATCACCGCGCGCCTGGCCGAGCTCTACCCGGGCGCGACGCTCGTCGGCGTGGACCTGATCGAGAGCCACCTCACCTCGGCGCGAGCCCGCACCGCCGAGTTCGCGGCCCGCGTGAGGTTCGAGTGCGCCGACGCGTTCGCGCTCCCGTTCCCCGACGGATCGTTCGACCTCGTCGTCTGCCGTCACATGTTGCAGGCAGTTCCGCGTCCCGAGAAAGCGATCGCCGAGATCGTGCGGGTCACGCGCCCGGGCGGGCGGCTCCACCTGCTGGTCGAGGACTACGGGATGATCCACATGCACCCGACCCGCCTCGACGTCGATCGCTTCTGGCTCGACGCCCCGGCCGCCTACGGCGCCTGGGTCGGGACCGATCTCCACGCCGGCCGGTCGTCGTGGGCGCGGCTTCTCGATCTTCCCGTCGAGGAGATAAAGATGCACTACGTCGTCGTCGACACGCTCAGGGTGCCGCGCGAGACGTTCGCGGGGATCTGGGAGGCTTGGCGCGACGGGTATGCGGACGAGCTCGCGGCTCACACGCGCTTTTCGAGGGAGGAGGCGATCGCGCACTTCGAGGACATGATCGCCTGCATCCGCAACCCGCGCGGCTACGCCGTCTGGCAGGTCCCGATCCTCTCGGCGCGCAAGAAGTCGGCCGCTTAGCAACTTTCGCTCGATCGACTCGTAATAAGCGCGTGCGCTCGCGATCCGTCTTGTTCGTCCTGACCTTCGCCGCGAGCGCCGCCGCCGCTCGTCAAACCGAGCCCGGAGCGCCCCCTCCCGCGCAGGCGGCCTCCGCCGAGGCGGCCCCGGGTATCGGGATCCCGCGCCTGTTCGCCACTCCCAAGCTGGACGACCTTCTCGAGATGGCCCCCACGGGGCCCGCGGGGACGATGGCGAAGGTCGAAGGGTTCCTGCAGTCCACCCCGCGCGACGGCGCCCCGGTCTCGCAGAGGACCGAGGCCTATCTCGGCTACGACGACCACGACCTCTACATCGCCTGGATCTGCTTCGACGCCGAGCCTTCGAAGATCAGGGCCAGGCGAACCCCGCGCGAGCAGGCGTTCTCCGACGATTTCGTCGAGGTGACGCTCGACACCTTTCACGACCGGCGGCGCGCCTACGTCTTCTGGAGCAACCCGCTCGGCGTCCAGGCCGAGGGGCTGTGGGACGAGGATTCGACCGATCCGCAGTGGTCGTGGGATGCGACCTGGGAGACTCGCGCGAAGAGGACCGCGCAAGGGTACGTGGTCCTGATGGCGATACCGTTCAAGAGCCTCCGCTTCCCCACCGGAAACTCGGGGACGTGGGGGATCGTCCTGCTGCGCCAGATTCCGCGCTCCGACGAGTATTCGTACTGGCCCAGGGTCTCCTCGACGGTGCGCGGACGTCTCAGCCAGGAGGGCACGATCTCCGGGTTCGCGGACATCTCCCCGGGGAGGAACATCCAGATCACACCGTACGGATTCGCCTCGGACGATTGGACGATCGACGAATCCGCGCTCCCCGACCGGAAGCTCGAGCGTAAGCCGGTCGATGCGACCGCGGGGGTGGACGGCAAGTTCGTCTTCGGCGACAAGGTCGTGCTCGATGCGACGGTCAATCCCGACTTCAGCCAGGTCGAATCCGACACGCCCCAGATCGCGGTGAACCAGCGGTTCGAGCTCTACTATCCGGAAAAGAGGCCTTTCTTCCTCGAGAACTCGGACCTGTTCGGGTTGGTCAGCTTCCCGATGCTCTTCACGCGGCGGATCGCCGACCCCTCGGTCGGCGCGCGAGTCACCGGGAAGGCGGGGAGGACCGCCTTCGGCGCCATCGTCGCCGACGACGAATCACCGGGAAAGATCGCGCCGCTCGGAGATCCTCTCCACGGCTCCCGCGCCTGGTTCGGCGTCGCCAGCGTGCGCGAGGACATCTTGAAGCAGTCCTCGATACGATTCTTGGCCACCGACCGGGAATACCAGGACGGTTACAACCGCGTGGCCGGGATCGAGGGGAACTTCAAGCTCGGGAAGAACTGGCTGTTCAACGCGGCGGCATTCCAGAGCGCGACCCGCGCGACCAGCGCGGACGGAGGCTCCGAGCTTCACGGCCCGGCGTTCGAGCTGTTCGTCCAGCGCAACGGCCGCAAGTTCAACACGTACTTCGAGTACGTGGACATCGCGAAGGACTTCCGGACCCAGGCCGGGTTCGTCCCGCGCGTGGACGTGCGGCAAGCGAACGGCTACGCGGCGTGGCTCTGGCGCCCCGAAGGAAAGATCTTCATCTCGCACGGCCCGACGTTCACCGGAAACCTCGCCTACGATCAGGGTGGGACGCGCCTCGACTGGGTCGTGCGTCCGAGCTGGGTGTTCAACCTCTTGTCCGCAACGTATTTCGAAGTGTTCTACCGTGCGGGTCGCGAACGGCTTCGCCCGGAGGATCTCGCGGGACTCGCCGACCCCGCCCTGCTGCCGGTCGATCTTCCGGTCGATCGGATGGGGATCTTCTTCGGCACCGACTACTGGAAGAAGTGCTCGGTCTACGGCGACTGGCGCTGGGGGCACGCGACCAACTATTTCCCGCCGTCCGCCGATCCGGCGTTCCTGACCGGTCCGCCCGAGCGCGCGATCGAGCATCTCGGCAGCCTCGAGGTCGTCCTGCGGCCGGTTACCCCGCTGGCGATCGACCTGTCCGCGCTCTACTCCCAGCTCAACCAGGTCGGGACCGACGCCCTGATCTTCCGCGACCTGATCGGACGGATGAAGGCGACCTGGCAGTTCGATCTGCACTGGTCGCTCCGCCTGATCCTGCAGTACGACGACCTCAAATCGGATCCCTCGCTGGTCGCGTTCTCGGTGCCGTTGTCGAGGAAGCTCAATACCGACATCCTCGTGACCTGGCTCGCGCACCCCGGGACCGCCCTCTACCTCGGCTACAACACCAACTCCTCGAACCTCTCCCAGTTTGAAGCGGACGTGCCCGGGGTGACGCGCACGGGGCTCGTCAACGACTCCCGGCGCGCGTTCGTGAAGTTCTCCTACCAGTTCCGGCTCTGACCCGCGCGCTACACTGGGTCGGCGATGCGTCCCGCCGCCGCCCTCCTGCTCGCCCTCGTCACCGCCGCCCGGGCGGCTCCACCGGCCGCCGATCCCCTGGAGCTCCGCACCCGGCAGGTCTACTCGGCCTTCACCGCCGCCGCGGAGGCGATACGGCTGGAGGACGGCACGACCGTGAACCGGTTGACGTTGCTGGAGCGCCTGGCGACCGAGCCCGACCCATCCGCGCGACGGAGACTGTTCGAGGCGCTGGCGCCGGTCTGGTCCACGATGGCGGGCGAACCGGGAGCGCGTTCCCCTTACGCGGAGCTGGTCGGCCTCCGGAAGGCCAAATGGTCGGCGGAAGGAACCACGCCTCCCTTCGAAGCCGCGGCCCGCGACTGGGGAATCGAGCCGGCGACGCTCGAAGCTTGGCTGATCCGCGTCCTCGAAGCATGGCGCGGCACGCTCCCCGCGGGGGACGTCGAGCCGTGGGACGAGGCCTACCTCTGGGGGGAGGCGGACCGCGAGCTCGCCGCTGCGCTGCCGCGCGATCTCATGATCGAGGTGGCGCTCCGCTGGTACGGCGATCTCGGCGCGCCGCCGAAGGACCTGGGCGTCAAGCTCGACCTTACGCCGCGCCGCGGCAAAGACCCTGTGTCGACCACCGACTTCGTCACCAAGCCGAAGCGATCGGGGACGAGCTGGACACGGGGACGCGCCAAGGTGTCCGCGTCGTACGCCGAAGGCGGCCTCGGCCGACTCTACGAGCTGATGCACGAGCTGGGGCACGCGGCCCACATTGCGGCGATCCGCCCGGCCCGTGAGGCGGACCTCGACTGGCCCGACAGCGACGTGTTCAGCGAGGCGTTGGCCGATCTGCTCGGGGTCACGGCTTACGACGGCGCCTGGCAACAGCGCTATCTCGCGACGCGGGCCCCGGATGGGGCCAACCTCCGGGCGCGTCTCGCGTCCACCATGATGGACGTCTGCTGGGCGCTCTTCGAATGGCGCGTCCACCGCGATCCCGATGCGGATCCGAACACGGTCTGGGCCGCGCTGACCCACGACTACCTGCACATCGCGCCTCATCCCGAGCTGCCGTGGTGGGCGGTGCGCGGGCAGCTCGTGGACTCTCCGGGGTACCTGATGAATTATGGGCTGGGCGCGATCCTGACCGAAGACCTGAGGGTCCGCGTTCTGGCCCTGCGCGGCCCGAACGCCTTCAACGCCCCGAAGCCGGGTCTCTATCTCTGGCTGGCGAAGAACCTCTACCGCTTCGGAAAGGAACGGACCTCCCGGGAGGTGGTGGAGCGCTTCCTGGGCCGGCCGGTCGCTGTCGAGCCGTTCCTGACAACGATTTCGTCCGCGAAGGGGCCGGGGTGATGCAGAATCCTCGTGGTTGTCGGCACCTCGGGGTGGGGGCGCCGGGTGATTACGAAGGCAGGTCTGGCGGCAGAGCGCCGGGCGGGGTACACCGTTCTCGCCGAGGAGGTGGAACGATGATCGGTCATCGCCTGATTCGCGGGACGGGGTTCGCGATCGCGATCTCCGCCACGACGTGGGCCGGGGCCGGAGTCCGCACGACGGTCACGCTCGCCGGTAAGGACGACGCCCTTCCCAAGCTCGGCATGCCGGGGATCGCGCTCGACGTTCGCAGCTCCGACTCGGCGGCGACAGCCGCCGTCCGCGACACGCTGTCGAAGGGGTTCGTCAAGCTCGTGTACACGCGTCGGCTCGCCGACGGAGAGCCGGGAGACTACGCGCTCCGCGTGACCGTCGGGGAGCGCTTCACGGGCGACTCGTCGGCGACGGTGCCGTTCCGCGCGGAGCTCCTGTCCGCGGACGGACGATCCCTGTGGCGGATCGAAGGGCACGCGGATCTCGACGGCGCCGCCGCCGATCCGGAGCTCTTCACGAGCATCGGCCGGAACGTGCTCTCCGCGATGATCCACGACGGGTGGCTGCAGCCGCGTTACGACGTCAACGACCCGCCCCCTCCGGCGCCGTCGATCCGACAGGACGACACCGTCGTCAAGCGTTAACGAGGAGCGGCCCGGGCGGCATGCTCTTCAAGATCCTCACGTACAACGTCCATCGGGCGATCGGCGTGGACCGCCGGTTCAAGCCGGAGCGCGTGATCGAAATCCTGCGCCACCACGAGGCGGACGTGGCGCTTCTCCAGGAAGTCGACGATGGCGCGCCGCGCTCGCGCGAGCTCGACCTCGCGAAAGAGCTGGCGGAAGGAGCCGGCTACCCGCACTGGATCGCCGGGCACAACGTCACGCTCCGCAAGGGACGCTACGGGAACGCCGTGCTCAGCCGCGACCCGATCCTGGTTCACCGCAACATCGACCTGACGATCGGCGAGCGGAAACGCCGCGGCTGTCTCCACGTGCGGCTCAAGATCGAGAGGGCGCACCGCGCACCGCGCGAGCTCGACATGTTCAACCTCCATCTCGGCCTATCGGCCCGCGAGCGGACGAGGCAGGTCGGCATCCTCGCGCGGGCCCACGAGTTCGTCTCGGTCCCCGAGGGGTCCGCCTGCGTCGTGGCCGGGGACTTCAACGACTGGCTCGCCCAGCTGCATCCGATCTTCCGCGAGATCCTCGGGTTCAAGAGCGCCACCCAGCACCGGTTCGGGTATCAAGGGACGATTCGCACCTACCCGGCGTTCTCGCCGACCGGCGCCCTCGACAAGATCTACTTCCGCGGGCCGATGCGCCTGATCGCCGCGAGGTCGTGCCGGCTGGCCGTCTCGCGCGTGGCGAGCGACCATCGCCCGGTGGTCGCGGAGTTCGAGCTGACCTGAGGTCTCGTTGTCATGGTGCCGAAACGAAATGCGTGAAAGGCTTCGACGGCCTGGAATCGGCGCGGCGGCGAGGTCGAGTTCGGGCTCTTGACGCTAAGTATAACTAAGGTTATACTCGTTGCCGTCGGCTCCGGCCACTCGGACCCGGGGCGGAGGGACGTCGATGAAGACCGCGATTTCCATACCGGACGACGTTTTCGAGGCGGCAGAAGCCGCCGCGCGGCGGACAGGGATGTCTCGAAGCCAATTCTACGTGACGGCGGTGAAGCTCTTCCTTCGAAGGCACGGCGATCGAGGGATCACCGAGCGGCTGGACGAGGTCTACGGCAGGTCCGAGTCGAAAGTCGACCCGGTCCTGGCGGCGATGCAACTCGCCATGACGCGCGCGAGGGACGCGTGGTAATGCAACGTGGTGAGATCTGGTGGGCGTCGCTGCCCGAACCCAAAGGCTCCGAGCCAGAGTTTCGACGTCCCGTCCTCGTCGTCCAGTCGGATGCATTCAACAGAAGCCGCATTGGAACCGTGGTTGTCGTGGCCATCACATCGAACACCGGACTGGCGGATGCACCCGGGAACGTCCTGTTGAACCGCCGAACGAGCGGACTGCCGAAGCCTTCCGTCGTCAACGTGTCTCAGGTACTGACCTTGGATCGAACGATGCTGACGGAGCCCGTCCGGACCTTGCCGAAGCGAGAGCTGACGTCCATCGACAACGGACTGCGACTTGTCATGGGGCTCTGACACGTCTCGAGCCGCGGTTCGTTTGGGGAGCCGAACGGAAGTTCACATGCGGCTCCTCGCCGACGATCCTTCTCTCTTTCTGAGAGCGCGATGATGGATCACGACGGAATGAGGCATCCGTTGCGAAACTACTCCCGGAAGGTACCGACGACGAGGCGCGTTCCAACCGCCGCGCGCATTAATCGGATCGACATGGCGATCGTGCTGGCGATTGCGCTGCCCCTAGGCTGCGCCGCGTCGTCGGCCCCAACACGCACTCCGAGCAAGAAATTGACCGCTGCAGCGCAAAGCGTACTCATCACCGTCGGAAAGAACCCTAATGACTATGAGGCTTTCGCGCTGAAAGTATCCAAAGCCGACCGTCTCTCTCTCCCAATAGGAAATCGGGATGGACGCACGTCAGTCATCTTCGAGCCGAGGACCGGGCGAGAGTGCTACCCGCTCTGGGTGTCGAGCCTTAGCCTTCGCGTCGTCGAATGGTGGCTCGATGGGCGGCCACTGACGGACTGGCAGTCCGGCGCTGTTGCCGCGGCAAATCGCCTCTGGCCGACGATGGATGGCGTCGGCTCCGCCACGGACTTCAAGGTTTTCAGCGTTGTTGAGACGAGAGACTGTCTGTGCTTTATCAGGAAGGGTTCAGCAGAAAAGCAGGCCGACGGAGGCGTCACAATCTTCGAGGACGCTCGCGTTGCGATCGACAAGAAGACGCTGAGGGAGAGCGCGCACTGCGAGAAGCAGGTCCAACAGTGGTAAGGCGGAGCGTGTCGTCGAGTTCGAGACGCTTTCCTGCGCCACCGAGATGGCACGTCGCTCGCTGCGTGCGCCCCGCATGATTCCGCATCGCCATTCGCCCCGGGGCTCCCGAACCACGTCTCACCGCCAGGAGGAGGACGTCATGAAGATGCCGTTTTGGGGTCTCGCTGTGTTCGTGGGGGTCTTGATCGCCGGGTCTTCGGCACGCGCGGCCGACACGCCGCCCGCGCCCGCCGCTCCGCCGCCGAAGCCCTGCTCGGCACCCGAAAACCGCCAGTTCGACTTCTGGTCGGGAAGCTGGACGGTGACCGACCCGACCGGAAAGGCAGTGGTGGGGACGAATGACATCACGGTCGAACTGGGAGGCTGCGTTCTTCACGAGCATTGGAAGGGCGCCAAGGGCGGCGTGGGGGAGAGCTTCAACATCTACGACGCCGCGTCGAAGCGCTGGCATCAGACGTGGGTCGATGCCTCCGGTTCC